>CAXXXS010000001.1:0-282500 GCA_963665085.2 Bacteroidales bacterium | reverse complement strand
CAGCCATGGCGCGGTGAATACGTTCCCGGGCCTTGTACACACCGCCCGTCAAGCCATGGAAGCTTGGGGTACCTGAAGTCCGTAACCGCAAGGAGCGGCCTAGGGTAAAACAAGTGACTGGGGCTAAGTCGTAACAAGGTAGCCGTACCGGAAGGTGTGGCTGGAACACCTCCTTTCTAGAGATGGATCTAAAGAAATCTCCTTCGAGGTTCTCTCAAGCCTAAAACTCTTCAAAAACATTACTGGGCAATTACCCTTTGCTTAGAGTCAGTCCCAAAGCAAGTCTGGCTAATAGTCGGAGCCCGGAAGGCTGGGATTAGGAATAAAGTTCCTAAAAAGTTGCTTATACCGGATTGAGAATTTGGGAGGAATATATAGTCCCGTAGCTCAGTTGGTTAGAGCGCTACACTGATAATGTAGAGGTCCCCAGTTCAAATCTGGGCGGGACTACGATTATAATGGTGAATGATTAATTGTAAATTGTTAAGATAAAAGAATCAAAGACATTAATAATTAATCATTAACAATTAACCATTATATATGGGGAATTAGCTCAGTTGGCTAGAGCGCCTGCCTTGCACGCAGGAGGTCAAGGGTTCGACTCCCTTATTCTCCACAGCCAACAATGGATACGAAGGTCTAGGATTTGGTTCGATTCCAAATGTATCCACACTCACAGTAATGTGAAAAAGTTCTTTGACATCTTGGAAGAAAAATAATTATTAATATTAACGATCACAAAGAAAGTTATTAAGAGCACACGGTGGATGCCTTGGCTCTCAGAGGCGATGAAGGACGTGACAAGCTGCGATAAGCTGCGGGGAGGAGCAAATATCCATTATATCCGCAGATTTCCGAATGGGGCAACCTACCTAATTGAAGATTAGGTGCATTGCGCGAACCCGGAGAACTGAAACATCTAAGTATCCGGAGGAAGAGAAAACAATAGTGATTCCCCTAGTAGTGGCGATCGAACGGGGAACAGCCCAAACCTATATTGTTTCGGCAATATAGGGGTTGTAGGACTACAATATGAAAATTAACTCTAAGTGGAATATTTCTGGAAAGTTAGACCAAAGAAGGTGATAGTCCTGTACACGTACCGAGTTAAAATTCTAGTAGTATCCTGAGTAGGGCGGGACACGTGAAATCCTGTCTGAATCTGCGAGGACCATCTCGCAAGGCTAAATACTCCTGAGAGACCGATAGTGAACTAGTACCGTGAGGGAAAGGTGAAAAGCACCTCGAACAGAGGAGTGAAATAGTACCTGAAACCGTGTGCTTACAACCGGTCGGAGCCCCTATGGGGTGACGGCGTGCCTTTTGCATAATGAGCCTACGAGTTACTCCTCACTAGCAAGGTTAAGTATTTAAGATACGTAGCCGAAGCGAAAGCAAGTCTGAATAGGGCGTCTAGTTAGTGGGGGTAGACGCGAAACCCGGTGATCTACCCATGGCCAGGTTGAAGTGTCGGTAACACGACATGGAGGACCGAACCAGTTCACGTTGAAAAGTGTTTGGATGAGCTGTGGGTAGGGGTGAAAGGCTAATCAAACTGGGAAATAGCTCGTACTCCCCGAAATGCATTTAGGTGCAGCCTCGAGGTTGAGTGTCGTAGAGGTAGAGCTACTGATTGGGCTAGAGGGCTTCACCGCCTATCAAACCCTGATAAACTCCGAATGCTACGACATATACTCGGGAGTGAGCCCGTGGGTGCTAAGGTCCGCGGGCGAGAGGGAAAGAACCCAGACCATCAGCTAAGGTCCCCAAATATACGCTAAGTTGTTTAAACGTGGTCCGACTGCTTAGACAGCTAGGATGTTGGCTTGGAAGCAGCCATTCATTTAAAGAGTGCGTAACAGCTCACTAGTCGAGCGGTTGGGCGTGGATAATAATCGGGCATCAAGCGTATTACCGAAGCTATGGATTTATGGTAGGGGAGCATTCCAGTGGCGTTGAAGCTGTACCGTGAGGTATGGTGGAGCAGCTGGAAAAGCAAATGTAGGCATAAGTAACGATAAAGCGGGCGAGAAACCCGCTCACCGATAGACTAAGGTTTCCTGATCAACGCTAATCGGATCAGGGTTAGTCGGGGCCTAAGGCGAACCCGAATGGGGTAGCTAATGGACAACAGGTTAATATTCCTGTACTTGCATAATACTAAAAAGTGACGGAGTGGCGTAGCTACTGCGTGCTGACGGAATAGCACGCTGAGCCTAGTCTTCGGACGAAGCGAAGTAGTAAAGTTGCTTCCTAGAAAAGCGAAGTTATGCAACTCGTACCGCAAACCGACACAGGTAGTCAAGGAGAGAATCCTAAGGTGCTCGAGTGATTCATGGCTAAGGAACTAGGCAAAATCGACCTGTAACTTCGGGAGAAAGGTCCCCCACTTCGGTGGGGCGCAGTGAAAAGGTCCAGGCGACTGTTTATCAAAAACACAGGGCTCTGCTAAATTGAAAGATGATGTATAGGGCCTGACACCTGCCCGGTGCCGGAAGGTTAAGAGGGGGAGTTATCTTCGGAGAAGCTCTGAATCGAAGCCCCGGTAAACGGCGGCCGTAACTATAACGGTCCTAAGGTAGCGAAATTCCTTGTCGGGTAAGTTCCGACCTGCACGAATGGTGCAACGATCTGGATACTGTCTCGGCCATGAGCTCGGTGAAATTGTAGTCCCGGTGAAGATGCCGGGTACCCGCAACGGGACGAAAAGACCCCGTGAACCTTTACTATAGCTTTACATTGATCTTGGGTAAGTGATGTGTAGGATAGGTCGGAGACTTTGAAGCGGTGTCGCTAGGCGTCGTGGAGTCAACCTTGAAATACGACCCTTTACTTATCTGGGGTCTAACCACAGGGACAGTGTATGGTGGGTAGTTTGACTGGGGTGGTCGCCTCCAAAAGTGTAACGGAGGCTCCCAAAGGTACCCTCAGCATGATTGGTAACCATGCGTAGAGTGTATTGGCACAAGGGTGCTTGACTGTGAGACATACAAGTCGAACAGGTAGGAAACTAGGGCAAAGTGATCCGGTGGTTCCGTATGGAAGGGCCATCGCTCAAAGGATAAAAGGTACTCCGGGGATAACAGGCTGATCGCCCCCAAGAGCTCATATCGACGGGGCGGTTTGGCACCTCGATGTCGGCTCGTCACATCCTGGGGCTGGAGAAGGTCCCAAGGGTTGGGCTGTTCGCCCATTAAAGTGGCACGCGAGCTGGGTTCAGAACGTCGTGAGACAGTTCGGTCTCTATCTGTTGTGGGCGTTGGAGATTTGAGAGGACCTGACACTAGTACGAGAGGACCGTGTTGGACAAACCTCTAGTGTACCTGTTGTGGCGCCAGCTGCACCGCAGGGTAGCTATGTTCGGAAGAGATAAGTGCTGAAAGCATCTAAGCACGAAGCTCACCTCAAGATTAGATCTCCTTTAAGGGTCGTTAGAGACGATGACGTTGATAGGCTGTAGGTGTAAAGGCAGTGATGTCAAAGCCGAGCAGTACTAATTACCCGTAGACTTTTTTGTGAGTATATTAATAATTATTTTCCACGGTGTCGAAAATATAATCAACCAATAGTTTTGGTTGGAAGGATTTTAGGTGATTATAGCAATGGGGTTCCACCTCTTCCCTTTCCGAACAGAGAAGTTAAGCCCATTAGCGCCGATGGTACTGCATTTGCGGGAGAGTAGGTCGTCGCCAATTTTTTAATCCTGTTCCTTTCAGGTTTGGCCTGATTTTGGAACAGGATTTTTTTTATTTTTACGAAATGAAGAAAAGTGTATTAATATTTTTTTGGATTTTTGGTTTCATTTTAAATGCCTATTCTCAGGAAGACTCTATCAAGACCAGCCTAAAAACTTTTAAACTAATAAATAATTATTCAAATTTCATTGAATGTAAAGTAGATTCAAGACTGGATAACCTTCAGATATATAATCCAATTTTTAAAAAGGAATTTTCTTTTTCCTATACAGGAAATATTGCATCTCCCTATATCAGTGATATTTTCTATAAGCGAAATCTAGGGAGTGATTTCTATTTAATAGATCCTTATCTATATTATTTTAAAGCTCCTGATGAAATAAATTATTATACTGTAAATACCCCTTTTACAAGTATTGAGTATGTTACAAATTTTGGTAGCAAAGATGTTAGCGAAACTACAGTAGAGGTAATTCATACTCAGAATTTTGGTTCTTTAAATGTTGGGTTTGACATTCATCATTTAAATGGCAAGGGGCAGTATGAAAGACAGGAAACAACAAATGGTAATGGTACTTTATTTGCACATTATGATGGTTTACATTATGAATTATTTGCAAATACAAATATCACTAATCTTTTGATTGAACAAAACGGCGGTATTGAAGATAGTAGCTTTCGAGAGACAGAAGCTCCAATGCCTAAACTTAGTTATGCTGATTCTGAGATACGAAACAGAAGTTTCCAGATAACTCAAAAATATAGGATTGGTTTAAAAGTTGATACTCTAAAAAGTAAAAAAATGTCTGTTGCTGCATTCGCGCATACTATGTCATATATTCAAAATAAGAGAAGTTATACAGATGATCTCGCGGATGAGAATGTCGATTATTATGATACGGCATTTTATTATACAACATTTGATACATCATATTATAGAAATTTAACCAATCAGTTCAGATTTGAAGTTTATGAGGCTGAGAATAGTTTGTTTTCAGTTCATGGACATGTAGGTTTAAAAATGGAAAATATAAGACAGTTTTCTACAACATCAGATACGACTGATAGCTTTGTGGCTTCTAAATTATTGCATACGACTAACTTATCTTTAATTTGGAATTTAGGGCAGGATAAGAAACATTATAGTTGGAATGTAAATGGAGGGTATTATTTTTCTGGTTATAGACAATTTGATATTCTCTTTAATTCTAATATTGCGTTTAAGGTGTTGGATTATGAGTTAGTAGGCTATTATAATTTTAAAAATGTTGAACCAGATTTCTTTTTTAAGCGCTATCAATCAAATCATTATAACTGGGAAAATAGTTTTAATAAAATTCAGATTAATGATCTTGGAGCGACTTTAGCAAGCGAAAAATATAATTTTAAAGCTCAAGTAAATAATAGATTAGTTACCGGATATATCTATTTTAATGAAGGTGCATTGCCAGAACAAGCAAATAGTAAAGTTGTAAATGTTTTATCAATTGAAGCGGAGAAAACATTTCGATTGGGAGTTTTAGTTTTTGAAGGAAAGGGAATTTATCAGCAATCAAATTCAAATAAATATTTGTCTGTACCAAAACTTACATTTTATAGTTCTTTATATATTGACTATGTGCTTCATTTCAAGCTTACAGGAGGAGAACTGGCATTTCAATTAGGAACAGATTTTTACTACAGGAATAAATTTTATGGGTATAATTATAATCCCGTTTTTGAGCAGTTTTATCTGCAAAGTGAAAAGAAAATAGGAGGGAACCCCTATATTTCGCCATTTTTAAACATACAGATTAAGACTGTGCGATTTTTTATTAAATATGATCATGCTAATCAATTGATTATGAATCAAAAGGATTATTATTCGCTTATTGATTATCCCAGGGATCCTAATAATGTTAAGTTTGGACTTTTTTGGAACTTTTATGATTAATATAAATCGAGAAATTATTTAGTTCATCATATGTTTTTTTTAATTCATCAAGATTATTTCTTTTTAAAAAACATTGGCCGTACTTTTGTGTTGTATTCGTTAAATAAATTAAAATAGCGTTTATTGCAAACTAGAGCCTGAAAAAATATTACAAATATCAATGCTACCAAGGTAGCGCAATTATCCAACGAAGTTTATTATACTATGAAAAAGTTACATATAAATTTAATTTTAATACTGGTATTTATTTTTGCTTGTAAGCAAGATAAAACCTTTGTTGAAAAACCTTTTATATCAGAAGAAGAAAGTATTGTTGAAGAACCTGAAAAAGATAGAATAATTGCAGTAACAGATTTTAACTCAACAAATTATTTTATCTATAGAGGCCATTTAATGGGTTTTCAATATGAATTATTGCAAGAGTTTGCAGATCATACAGGAAAAAAGTTAGATGTAATTGTGGAAAACGATTTTGATAAAAGATTTAAGAAAATAGTTAGGGGTGAAGCGGATTTAATTGCGTCTAACTTAACCGTTACCAAAGACAGAAAAAGATTAGTGGATTTTACCATTCCATACGGTGAAACACGTCAGGTATTAGTGCAAAGAAAGCCCTCTGGTTGGACAAAGATGAATGATAAAGAGATTGAGGATAAATTGATAAGAAATCAACTTAATCTAAAGGGTAAAGTAATTTATGTTAAGAAAAATTCTGTTTACGCATCAAGGCTTAAGAATTTGTCGAATGAGGTAGGAGATACTATATTTATTGAGGAAGTGAACAAGGAAACGGATGAATTAATACAAATGGTAGCTGATGGAAAAATCGATTATACGATTAGTGACGAAGCTATTGCTAACCTTAATCAAGCATATTTTGATAATCTTGATGTTACTACCCCTGTTAGTTTTCCTCAATATGTAGCCTGGGCTGTACGGAAAGGAGAGGATGGATTGTTAAAGGATGTAAACAGTTGGCTTGAGACTTTTAAAACAACAAAGAGATATCAGGCTATCTATTCGAAATATTTTAACCATAACAATGCAATGAAATATAGAGATAGTGATTTTCTTGCTCACGAAGGCGGGAAGATTTCTATCTATGATGATGATATTAAAAGATACAGTGAATCAATTGATTGGGATTGGAGATTATTGGCTTCTATGATATACCAGGAATCAAGATTTAACCCGGATGTTCGTTCGTGGGCCGGTGCATATGGTTTAATGCAACTAATGCCTCAAACAGCTGCAAGGTTTGGCGTTGATTCAACAAGTACTCCAAATGATAACATTAGGGCTGGTGTAAAATTTATTGGTTGGTTAAATGAACAATTTGAGGACGTTGTTCCAGAGAAAAGCGAAAGAATAAAATTTATTTTAGCTTCTTATAATGTAGGATATGGACATGTTCGTGATGCAATGCGTTTAGCTGAAAAGTATAAAAAAGATCCATTAAAGTGGGATGAAAATGTTGATTTTTATTTACTGAATAAATCAAATCCAGAGTATTTTGAAGATCCTGTTGTTCAATTTGGATATTGCCGTGGGTATGAACCTTACAATTATGTATATGACATTCTTAATCGATACGAACAATATAAATTCTTAATTAAGAATAATTAAGTCACTTTTTTATTTAGAAGCTCAATAAATTCGTTTAGCATCATTGCTGTGGCTCCCCAAATCTGGTGTTCCTCAAAATTAAAGCAAGGAACACTAAAGTGATTATTATTTTCTTGTATAATCATTGAACCTATTTTATTCTTCGTAAGAATAATGTGTAAGGGGAGTTCAATTAGGTATTGTACTTCATGAATATCACGATTAAATTCAGGTTTATAATCGATTACTGCAATAAATGGGGAAACATAAAATTTACTGATAGGAATATAGAGAGAAGTTAAGTTTCCAATGATATCTTTTGCACTAATATTTGTGCCTATTTCTTCGTTTATTTCTCTTATCGCTGTGTTTTTAAGGGTGATATCTGAAGTTTCAAATTTTCCTCCAGGAAAACTAATTTGACCACTATGTGGGCCGTCGTAATTATTTCTTTTTATAAAAATTGTTGAAATTGAATTTTTACCCGGATAGAGTAATATTGTAACCGCAGCGTCTCTTTTATCTTTAGCAGGGGGGATAATTTCTCTAGAAGGAGGAGACAATTTTAATTGGGATTTTACTCCAGGAAGTGGCTTTTTTAGTACTGTTTCTAGACTAGCTTTTAATTGTTTTATTTTTTTTTGCACTTCCTATTTAATTAAAAAGGATTGTTCGTTCTGGTTTTATGTTAGATATCATAATGGCAGGTAATAACATCGAAATTGTAATTATTGCCAGTGTTACCAGGTTTGTAAGAATTATGTGGACTATATTAATATTTATTGGAGCAGTTTCTAAATAATATGTAGAAGGATCTAATTTTATAATGCCAAACTTTATTTGAATAAAACTAATCAGTAGCGCAATTAAGTTTCCCCAAAACAATCCTTTTAAAATTAAATATCCAGATTGATAAATAAATATTTTTTTAATGCTTTGATTTGTTGTTCCTAATGCCTTTAGGACACCAATAAAATTTGTTTTTTCAAGAATGAGAATAATTACTCCTGAAGTCATAGTTATGATTGCAACACTCATAACAAGAATTAAGATTACAATTACATTAATATCCTGTAGATTGAGCCAGTCAAAAATCTGTGGATATTTTTCTTTAATATTTGTAACTCTTAACATCGTGCCCTCGGAAGAAATACTTGTGCCAATTTCTGAACGTATTTCCCATGTGAGATAATCCAGATTCTTGAAGTCAGCTACATTAATTTCAAAACCGGAAATTTGATTTTCATTCCAATTATTTAATTTCTGAATATGTTGTATATCTGCTAAAATGTATAACTGATCAAAAGTTTCAAGGCTGGTTTTGTAAATTCCTTTAACTGTGAAGACCCTTTGTCTGGGAGGATCCTGGATGAAATAGGTGATGAATTTGTCTCCTACATTTAATTTGAGTAACGATGAAATATATTTTGAGATTAAAACATCGTTGCTTGTTGTAGAATCATTTAGCACAGGAGTTTCACCTTCAATAAGATTTTTGTTAAAAAACGACCAATCAAAATCCTTATCTATTCCTTTTAAAAGAATTCCCTGAATTTCTTCTTTTGTTTTGATAATACCAGGTTTTGTAGCAAAAACCTGTATATGCTCAATTTCATTATAGTTTTTTATGCTTGAAAGGAACTCCTGTTGTTTATCAATTGGACTTGTTTCATAAGAATTGTTTGAGTCATAATTTATTACCTGGATATGTGAGCCGAAACCAATTATCTTTTTTGTTATCTCATTTTTGAAACCAGTTACTACCATAATGGAGATTAACATTACAGCTAAACTCAAAGCAATGCCTATTATTGCTATTGTAATTATAGGCTTTGTAACTGATTTTTTATTTTCTTTGTTTAAAAGAATCCTACGTGCAATAAATAACTCTGTGTTCAATCTGAAGTATATTTTTTGCAAAAGTAAGACAATTTTAAAAAGATTACTGATGAGAAGTATTTTGATTACATTATTAATATTCTATTTTTTAGGGTTTAATTCCTGCACTGTTCAGGCAGATAAAGGTGATGTTAAAGAAGAAAAAGAAATTATTGTTGGCGCTGAACGTATTGAGGACTACTTAAATCTTATTAAAAATAAGAAAATTGGGGTCGTTTCAAATCAGACATCTTTGGTAAAAACGGCTCACCTTGTAGATACTCTATTAGTACTTGGTATCAATGTTGAAAAAGTGTATGCTCCTGAGCATGGTTTTCGAGGTGATGCGGATGCAGGGGAATCTGTTGATAATATGATTGATAAAAAGACCGGTTTGCCAATTATTTCAATTTATGGTAATAATTACAAACCAACAAAAGAAAATCTCGCGGGAATAGATCTTATGATATTTGATATTCAGGATGTCGGGGTAAGATTTTTTACTTATATATCTTCATTGCATTATGTAATGGAAGCTTGTGCAGAAAATAATATTCCACTAATTGTTTTAGATCGGCCTAATCCAAATGGGTTTTATATTGATGGGCCAATCTTAGAAAAGGAGTATAAGTCTTTTGTTGGAATGCACCCTGTTCCTATTGTTTATGGGATGACAATAGGTGAATATGCAAAAATGATAAATGGACAAGGGTGGTTAAACGATAGTATCCAATGTGATCTTACAGTTATCCCTTGCGAAAATTATACGCATTCTTCTTTTTACGAATTACCAGTAAAGCCATCACCTAATTTACCAACAATGAAATCTATATATTTATATCCTTCAACCGCATTTTTTGAAGGGACTGTTGTAAACGAGGGAAGAGGGACTGAAACGCCTTTTGAAGTTTTTGGACATCCGAATTTCGAAGGCGGTGATTATTCTTATACGCCAATCTCCATACCTGGAATGAGTAAAAACCCTAAATTATTGGGGCAAATTTGTTATGGTGTAGATTTAAGAAGTATGTCTATAGATTCTCTAAGGGAAATGGCTAAAATCCAATTAGAATGGTTGGAGCTTGCATATAATTATACAAAAGTTGATGAGTTTTTTATTCCTTTTTTCGAAAAAATATCAGGTACAGCAGAATTAAGAAAACAAATTGAGAATGGAGTTTCTACCCAGGAAATTAGAAATTCATGGAAGGAAGGTTTGGTTGCTTTTAAAGCTGTCAGGGAGCGATATTTAATATATCCGTAGCAAAGGATTATCTGGTATATTGTTTTACAAGAAAATCAAATTCATTAACATCAAAAGGTTTTTGTATCCAACCTCCAATTTTTAGTTCAGCTACTTTATCCTGATTGTCAACTTTTCTTTTGGTTGAAATTACAATTGCAGGTGTAAATTCATAAATAATATTATCACGGACCTTTTTTATTATTTCATAACTTTGCTGTTCGGAAGAATCACAGTCACAGATTATTAAATTTATCGTTCTGCCATCAAAAAAGCTATCTGCCTGTTTGCTGTTTTCAACGGCAAGGACAGTAAATCCTTTTTTCTCTAAATTAGTTTGAATAATTTTTCGTATCCCATCAAATTGCGCAACAACAAGAATTGTCTTTGTCATCTCTTAAATTATTTGGATAAAAGGTAATAATTTTTGATAATTTAAACAAGGAGTAATTTAAGGTGCTAATCTTACAATATTCCAAAGGTTATTTGATTTAGAATATTCTATCCTGTCGTGTAAACGATTTTCTCTGCCTTGCCAGAATTCAAAACGATTTGGGATTAGACAATAGCCTCCCCAGTGTTCTGGGCGAACTATTTTTTCCCCTTTAAAAATATTTTTATAATCATCTTCGAGCTTTTCAAGGTAATTCCTATTGGGAATTGGTTCGCTTTGAGGAGATGCCCATGCCCCTATTCTAGAACCTTCTGGTCGTTGAAAAAAATATTCGTCGGATTCTTCAGGAGAAATTTTAATTATTTGCCCTTCAATTCTTATTTGACGTTCCAGTTCAGCCCAGAAAAACAACATGGCACCATGGGGGTTGTCATCTAATTGGTTACCTTTTCGGCTTTTGTAATTTGTAAAAAAAATAAATCCTTTGTTATCAAATTTTTTTAATAACACCATTCTACTGGATGGTCTCCCATTTTTGTCTGCTGAAGAGAAGCAGGTTGCATTTGGTTCATTGACTTTCGATTGCAATGCTTGCTCAAACCAATTCTGGAATTGTTGAAATGGGTTTGTTAGAACTTCATCAACGATAAGTTTCTGTAAACGATATTCTTTTCTTAGATCAAATAAGTTTTCTTTCATATAAATAGATATCTTATAAGACTAAAAAACTATGTCAAATGTTCAAAACCAGCATTTTTTATGCTGGCATTTAATTCAAAGCCTATTAGAAGGGAAAGTGCAATGAAGTTTAACCAAAGCATTAATGCAATTAATGCACCGATTGATCCAAAAAATTGATTTAGGTTGGCAAAATTATTAATGAAGTATGAAAAAATTAAAACGGAAAGGAGTGTAAGTATTGTAGCGAGAGATGAACCAACAGAAATAAATTTCCATTTAGTTTTTCTCTGGGGGGCTAAATAATAAAGAAACGAAATGGCAAGAAAGGTTAACCCAATTACTATCAGCCATTTTCCAATAATGATTAGAAATACAATAAGATTTGTTTTTATAATATTATGATTTAGGAGAAAATCTAAAATTGATTTTGAAAAAAATATTAGGAGCACAGAAATAAATAATAGGCCAAAAAATATTACAACCAGGAATAGTGCAATAATTGTTCTTTCGAGAAAGGGACGGGATTCAAGAGTGTGGTATGTAGCGTTAAATGCACTAATCATCGAACTTAAACCTTTTGTGGCAAAAAACATGGCAGTAGCAAAACCAAATAAAGGCAATCCTCTTTTTTTGAATGAAAGCTCATTAAAAATATTCTCAAAGTACGAATAAACATTATCGGGCATAATGTCATTCATAATAATGAAAAAATCATTTTGAAAATTATCAATCGGGAAATAAGGGATAATGGTAAGTAAGAAAATAATTGCGGGTCCCATAGCAAGTAAAAAGTTAAATGCTATTGCTGAAGCCCGGGTTGTTAATGCCCCTTTTTTTAAGCCGTTAAAAAAGAATTCAATAACATATACCAAAGGGACATTTTCAAATCCGGGAAGGGTGATTTTATTAGAGATAGATCTAAAAAGAACTAACTTGCGCCTAGATTTTATACTTCTTCTTGTACGTTTCTTAATATTCATTTTAAAAGTTAGCCTTTAGGCTCATATCAAGGCTTTTAATTTGGTGAGTTAGGGCACCAACAGATATATAGTCAACACCGCATTCAGCATAATCCCTTAAAGTATCTAATGTAATTCCTCCTGATGACTCTGTTTCAGCTTTATCTCCTATTATATCTACAGCTTGTTTAGTCTCTTCAATTGAAAAATTATCCAGTAAAATTCTATGGACTTCCTTGAAAGTTAGTATTTCATTTACTTCTTCAATAGAACGGGCTTCAACTTCTATTTTAAGGTCGAGACCTTTATCGTTTAGATATTTTAAAGTAGCTTTGATTGCATTGGAGATTCCTCCTGCAAAATCAATATGATTGTCTTTAATAAGAATCATGTCAAATAAGCCAATCCGGTGGTTTTCTCCACCACCAATTTTAACAGCCATTTTATCTAGCATTCTCATACCCGGGGTAGTTTTTCTGGTATCAAGGACTTTTGTTTTTAATCCATTTAATTTCTGGGCATAAATATTAGATTGTGTAGCAACACCACTCATGCGTTGCATAACATTTAGGGCTAATCGTTCTGAGGATAAAAGAGACTGTGCACTTCCTCTTACTTTAAAGGCTTTATCTCCATGTTTTACCTGGGTACCATCGTCCAGCAATTTTTCAAATTCTATGGTATTATCAATTTCGTTAAAGATAAATTTTGCAATTTCAACACCAGCCAGAATTCCATTATCTTTTACTATAAGGATAGCTTCTCCAGTTTTATCGGGTGGTATACAAGCTAATGTAGTATGATCCCCGTCTCCAATATCTTCTTTAATTGCCAGTGTAACCAGCTCTTTAATTAAATTGTTAATTTCCATTTTTATTATTCGTCTTCGATGCGCATCTGATGAATCAATTCTCTTCCGCTTTTCTTCTTAATTAAAAAATATATTCTATAATTCCCGTTTGATGTTTTTAGGGTTCCAATAGCAAAAAAAGAACCTTCCTTACCACCTTCATGAATAATACTAAAAGAAGTAGGATGGTGGTTAGAGAAAAAGTTTTTTAGAATTTGTTGTGCCTGGTATCTGCTATAAACATCTTCTTTGTCTAGTATAACTAATTCAACATCGTCATTGAAATATTTTGCCAGTTCATCAGAATTACCACTTTTTATACATTGTGTTATGGCATCTGGTATCTGTGCAAAAGTTGAAAGAGATACAACAAATGAAAGTGTGATGAAAAATATACCTTTTTTTAAAATTCTATTTTTTATCATAATTGGTGCGTTTTTTGATTTCTTACGTCGTTTTTTATTTATTTGTTAGAAATCAGTTATAAAATTAAAACTTTTTTTGTATCCTGAATAATTCAAAAATTGAACCAACTTATTTAATTTTTAATAAGTATATGAAAATTACTTTGTTAGGCGTAGGAAAAGATAAGGAAGATTACTTGATAGAAGGTATTGGGAATTACATAAAAAGGATTAAAAAATATATTCCTTTTGAATATAAGATTTTACCAGCCCTAAAGAAAACAGCTAAATTAAGTGTGCAATCCATTAAACAACAGGAGGCGGAAAAATTTTTTGCTAACTTACCAGAAAATTCTTTTTTGGTTTTTCTTGATGAGAGGGGTAAAACATTTAGTTCAATGGAATTTTCTGAACAAATATCTAAAAGAATGCTGGAAGGAAGTAAAAATTTGGTGTTTGTTATAGGTGGGGCATATGGATTTGATGAAAGTATAATCAATAAAGCTAATGAGAAAATGTCGTTATCTAAATTAACGTTTAATCATCAAATGGTTAGGCTTATATTTTTAGAACAGTTATATCGGGCATTTTCAATTTTAAATAATGAACCTTATCATAATGAATAATTTAAAATTTTTCATTCATAATTAATGAAAAAGAATATAGTTGTAACCCTTGTATTAATTGTGTTTTTTTGCGTTGCCGGTTACATCGCCGGAAACAAAATACCTTTTTCCCGTTATGGGGTGAGAGATATTGCAAGGCTTGAAAAGCGAATTGCAGAGAAAGAAACTAAGATAGATAAGTATTTTGATTATTTTCTGTCAGAATATGAATTTATGGGTAATGCTCAATCCATAAATTTAGATGAAGATTTATTCGAAAAAGAAGGTATTACAATTCTTGCTTTTATTGATAACGAGCTTCAATTTTGGTCTGATAATATTGCCGATGTAAAAAGTAAATATTCGAGTAATAATTTTAGTAAGCCATTTCAGATTCTGGGAAACAATAGTTTCTATGTTAAGACATTTAGCAAGGATAATATAAGCTTGGTTGGTTTAATACTCATAAAAAAGAAATATCCATATGAGAATAAATATTTAGAGAATAAATTTGATAATACATTAAATCTTCCATCAAAAGCAATTTTATTATCACATCCGGAGAGAAAATATTATAAAGTTTTTAATAGTAAGAATGAATATATATTTTCTATTTCTTTTGCCGGGTTAATTAAACATAAGTTTACAAGGAATTTAGCGGTTGCTTTAATATATTCTCTCGTTATTTCTTCTTTGTTTTCTTTATTGATCTTTATTTTAATTTCTCAAAAGAATAGAAGGAAACGTAATATTATTTTGTTTGTTGGGTTATTCCTGTTTTGTCTGTTAAGGCTCATTTCTTTGGTTTATAATTTTCCCAAAGTGTTTTATTCCTTTAATTTATTTGATCCTGTATATTTTGCTTGTTCTTTGTTTTTTCCAAGTCTCGGGGATTTGCTAATATTTTCAATATTTCTGACATATTCTTCTTTTTTGATATGGACTTTTTTTTCATTTAATAAAAAATATTTTGAGGGGGAAAAAAGACGTTTGCAGATAGTAAGTAGCTTTTATATTGTAGGGTTGGTCCTTTTCTTTTTATTGGTTCAATATATATATTTTAACCTTATTTTCAATTCAAGCCTTAATTTAGAGCCATTTAGAATCCTCGAATTAAGTATCTATTCTTTTATTGCTTATTTAATATTAGCACTAAATTATATAAGCCTTTCTTTATTAATTATTAAATTTTTCTTGGTTTTTAGTCCTTACCTGGAATTAAAAGATTTGGGAATAAATATTGCTACATTAATAATAACTTTTACGTTTTGTACAATTATTTATCCTAAATTTCTTACTCTAACTTCTGGATTATTCTTAATATTTTTATCTGTTGCCGTGGGCCTTTTTTGTTATAATAAGAGAATGGCACCTACATTTTCCGAGAGTGTAATACTTGTGTTGTTTGTTTCTCTGTTCACCGTTTTTTATATTGATGTAAATACAAAGCTAAAAGAACAAAAAGCAAAAAAAGTACTGGCAAGTAATTTATCAACAGAACACGATCCGATTGCGGAGATGTTACTCCAGAATTTAGACTCTGTGTTAACTTCCGATATGTCAATACATAATACATTATTGAAGCGGGAAATAACAGATCAAAGTATTGAGAATATTTTAAATTATGTCAGGAAAAATTACTTTTCTGGTTTTTGGAGTAAATATGATTTAATTGTTTCGCCATGCGACCCAATGGATAGTATCTTTGTCGAATCAGGTAATGGACATGCTGTTTATTGTTATGGTTTTTTTGATGAAATAGTTAATGAGACAGGGACAATAATAGGGAGTTCAAATTTTTATTATCTCGATAACAGAAATGGCAGGGTTAGTTATTTTGGGCAGATACCTTACGTTGATACAATTGCCAACAGAGAAG
Source organism: Bacteroidales bacterium (assembly GCA_963665085.2). Lineage (GTDB taxonomy): Bacteria > Bacteroidota > Bacteroidia > Bacteroidales > JAAAOM01. The sequence goes on along the minus strand of CAXXXS010000001.1, from coordinate 266,374 downwards.
TTACACTCTTTATTGAGCTTTATTCACGAAGAGTTTCTGAACAGCTCGGATATCCTGAATTATTATTGGATGAAAAAGTATCAAGAAAGACAGGTTATAAAGATTATTCTTATGCAAAATATTTTAATGATACACTTATAACACATTATGGCGATTTTCCTTATAGTCTCGGATCCAATACATACGGTAAATTTACTAATGAGATAACATACTCGTCGTTCGATGAATATGATCATCTTATTTATAATGTCGACAGAGAGAACAAAATTATTATTAGCAAAAAATCAACAACACTTTTCAATTTATTGATTAGTTTTTCATATGTTACTTCATTTTTCTATATACTTATTGGTTTAATATACCTATTGGTAAATATTGGTCAGATCAGGTCCAGATTTGCATCGAATTTTAAGAATAAGATACAGATAGCAACAATTTCTATTCTGCTGTTTACTTTTATCCTTATTGGTAGCGGGACTATCTTTTTTAGCATCAAACAATATCAGGATAAACACTATGAGTTGCTCAGTGAGAAAATACAGTCAGTTTATATTGAATTGGTTCATATGCTGGAAAATGAAAAGAACCTCTCTTCGAGTTGGCAGGATTCACAGTATGATAACCTCAATCAATTATTAATAAAATTTTCGGATGTATTTTATACAGATATAAATTTATATAGTACAGATGGGGCAATGATAGCAACATCAAGGCCCGAAATATATGAAAATAAATTACTGGCAGAGCGAATGGATATGAATGCTTTCCGGGAACTTACTGTTAATCAAAGGGCCGAATTTGTACATAATGAAACAATAGGAAATCTTGATTTTATATCGGCGTATGTACCTTTTATTAATATTGATAATGAAACACTGGCGTATTTGAACCTACCATATTTTACCAGGCAAGAAATTCTTAAAGGAGAAGTTTCTAATCTTATTGTTGCCGTAATAAATATCTATGCGTTATTAATATTATTAACAGTAGCAGTAACTGTTATAATTTCCGATCAGCTTACAAAACCATTGAGGCTTATCCAATATAAATTTGGCTCAATAAAACTGGGAACTACTTATGAAGAGATTGATTATCAAAGTAAAGATGAGATTGGTAGTTTGGTGAAAGAATATAACCGAATGGTTAAAGAACTTGCTAAAAATGTTGAATTACTGGCAAAATCGGAACGTGAATTTGCATGGAGGGAAATGGCAAAACAAGTAGCCCATGAAATAAAAAACCCTTTAACCCCAATGAAGCTCAGTGTTCAACATCTAATTAGGAGCTGGAAAGAAAAAAATGAGAATGATACCCTTGAAGAATATCTTAATAAGTTTTCTAAAACAATGATCAATCAGATAGATAACCTCTCATATATTGCAACTGCTTTTTCAAATTTTGCTAAGATGCCTGTTGCTGAATTTAAAAAGGTTAAAATTTATGATATACTGCGTAATACAAGAGAATTGTTTAAACAACAAGGCGATGTAAATATTGAGTTGTCTACAAAAACAGACACGGAGTTGTGGGTATATATTGATAAAGAACAGTTTTCGAGGGCTATTTTAAATTTGGTTAAAAACTCAATTCAGTCTATTCCTTCTGATAGGTTTGGAAAAATTGTTTTGGAGATAGATAAGGACCTAAATAATGCAGTAATTAGAATAAAAGATAATGGTTCTGGTATACCTAATGAGATACAGGAAAAAATGTTTGTTCCAAACTTTACAACAAAGACTAGTGGTATGGGACTAGGCCTGGCAATTACAAAACGCATCATCGAAAATGCACATGGAGCTATCCGTTATGAAACAGAAGTGAATGTTGGAACAATATTTATAATTGAATTACCTATCGTAACATGATGTTTATTAATAAAAATTATTTATTTTTAAGATAAAAACATCAAATATTAAAATTGGCTCCTAAATTTCATAAATTATTTTTTTTGTTTTGCGTTTATACTGTCACTCTCTTTTCAAGCCTTCAGGCTCAGGAAGAAGTTACATATTCCTCAAATATATACGCAAAGGTAGATTCTATATATCCCAGCAATGAGGTAATTCAGGTAGCTAATTTCGATAATTTTGATGTTGAGGAAGGTGATATCGTAATGTTATACCAGGTTAAAGGGGCAACCCATGTCCCTTCGTTTATTTTCAGTGATTCAAAACCAACAAGTGAATATGTAGCCTATTCAAATAATACGGGCCGTTATGAATTCTTCATAATTGCCAATATAGATTTTGGTAATAAATTGATTACAACAACAAGGCCTCTGTTGTATGAATATGATGACGGCGAGACTATTCAACTTGTTAAAACATCATTTTATTTTGGGAATGCTGTAGTAAATAGTGATATTGAAGTACAACCTTGGGATCCTGTTAATGGGATAGGTGGAGTTTTTCCAATTATTGTTTATCAGAAGTTAACTTTAAATGCCGATGTCATTGCCGATGGGGCCGGTTTTAAAGGTGGAGAAGTAGATACCGATGATATTCTGCGTATTTGTAATGAAGAAGGGGAAAAGTTTTATTTAGATACCGATGATAGTAAAGCAGCCAATAAAGGAGAAGGGCATGTAACAGAACGTTTAAGCTGGACAAGAGGTCCCGGGTATATTGGCAATGGTGGTGGTGGTGGCTTTGGTAAATATTCCGGAGGTGCCGGAGGTGCAAACTGGGGGAAAGGCGGACAGTCAGGCGGACAGGTAAGCGATTGTTTTAACATTGGGTTTGAGAATAATGGAGGTGTTGTAAATAAAGGTCCCGGAGCAGATTTTTATAACCTGGAAAATTCGGATGCATCAAATAGAATTCTTTTTGGTGGTGGTGGTGGTGCCGGTATTGGAGAGAATGAACTGATCGGTAAACCCTGGGCAACTGGAGGAGGCAATGGCGGAGGAATAATTATTATTATTTGTGATAGCTTAGAAAGTAACTCAGCTACTATTTCCGCTAAGGGAGAAACTGTAGATGATGTAGCAGGTGCAGGAGCTGGAGGTGCAGGAGCCGGAGGTTCTGTATTAATTGATGCTCAATACATCTCAGGAGGTTTAATAGTAAATGTTTCAGGAGGGGATGGTGGAGAGATAAATAATTCTTCTATATGCCCAGGACCTGGAGGTGGAGGTGGAGGTGGTATTCTATGGCATTCATGGGAAAGCATACCATCAAATATATTATTACAAGCTTCTGGTGGAACAGAAGGAGGACAACCAACAGAATGTCTGTCAAATATAGCCTGGGCAGGAGATGATGGCTCAGATTTAGGTAAGCTTAGAGCTCCTCTGAATGGTTTTTATTTTAATAAAATTATAGGGTATGATGAGATCTGTGGAGGCCAACGCCCGGATACCATTAGGGGAACAATACCCAAAGGAGGAAATGGAGATTTTGATTTTTTATGGGAATATAGCCTCGATTCGATAAACTGGTTTGAATATACTCAGGCTCAGTTATCCGATTCAATAAATTTTCAGCCGGCAGTTTTATACGATACAACATATTTTCGACGATTAGTAACTTATAATTCTATTACAGATACCAGTTTATCAGTTCGTATTGATGTTTGGCCAATAATTGAAGATAATCTTGCGCAAACAAACGATCAAACTATATGTGAATTGGATTTTGGTGCAACAATAGCAGCCAATAGTCCACGGGGAGGTGATGATAATTTTTCTTTTCGCTGGGAGAAAAGTTTAAATCTTACAGATTGGGAGGTTATTGAAGAAGATACTACATTGATCTCTATGATTCCAGGCCAGCTTGTTAATACAACTTATTACAGGAGATATATTCAATCTGTTGTCGTTTGCCAGGATTATAGTGATACAATTACCATTACAGTTCAACCTGGCCTCGAAAATTATGGGATTTTAGAAGATATACAAAGTTGCCAGGGAATCGATGCTGATACTCTTGTTGGAGTTCCAAATCTTACAGGAGGTAACATGATAGATTATTATCATACCTGGCAGATAAAAGGAGAGACTGGAGATTGGAGCAATTTCGGAAATGATACAACAATCTCATATTTACTTCCCGGGGTTTTAAATGATACATCTTTTTTTAGGCGCATTACTACATCTGGAGAGTGTATCGATACAAGTAATACAGTTAAGGTTGAAGTATTAGTCCCTATTTCCAATAACATTGTTTTTGGCGATGATAAAATATGCTATGGAGAAGAAGCCTTAGAGATTACAAATAATGGTGATGCAGGAGGAGGTAACTTTGTTGATTATAATTTTTATTGGGAAATAGGATCAGATACATCTAATTGGGACTTAGAATTGAGCCAACATTCAGCAACTTTCTTTCCGGGCGAACTTTATGATACAACATTAATTCGAAGAATTGTAAATTCAAGTGCTTGTTGGGATACATCAGATTATGTAACGATTAAAGTTGTCCCTGAGATTATTAATAAACTTGTTTCGCCGGATACAATTATTTGTGAAGGATTTTATCCAGATCTTTTTGCTGAAAATATTCCAACAGGAGGGAATGGGGTATATTCATACCAATGGAAACAGAAACAAGATGGAGATTGGGAAGAAGCAACAGGTTCCAATAACAATTATTACTACCAGGCTCCTGAGTTGATTGATACCACGATGTATTACAGGTATGTAGTATCTGATGAATGCCCAAGTATAAGTGATACCATTATAATTACTGTACTACCATCAATTTCGTCTAATCTTTTAGAAGAAGGCACATTGGCTTATACATGTTTTGAAATTCCAAAATTACTTGTTGCTGAAAACCCACTAGGAGGTGATAATAGCTATGTTTACCAGTGGGAAAAATCAATTGATGGTCAGGTATGGGCAGAACCCGATGATAATCTGGAAATAAACTATTTAACTCCCGTGTTGCAGGATAGTATCTACTATCGAAGAATTGTGTTTTCTGGAGAATATAAGCAATGTAAAGACACAAGTAAAAATCTTTTGCTTAAAATACATCCTTTGCCCAATGGTGCTTTAACAATTAATGATACAGTAGTTTGTGATGGAGATAAAATTCCGTTTCAATATTCCTTCAGAGGGGCATCTCCCTGGGATGTTCATTTTTCTGACAGGACAAGTTTTTTAGGGGTTGTAGGTGCAGAAGGGGATTTGTTAAAAAGTTATTTTGGTTCAGACGTGTTTTTTCATGATACAATTGTTATCGATTCGTTAATTGATGCTAATGGTTGCAAGGCTACTGAGGATAGTTTATCGGGTTTTGTCGTGGTAAAGTCATATGAAGTCCCATCCCCTAAGATAATAGATGCGGTTGATGTTTGTGGAGAATCAACAACAGTATCTGCAAAGAACCCGAAATTTGATGCTTATTGGAGGGGAGAGAATTTATCTTTTACTGACTCTGTAAATTATACTTCTGAAGTATTTTCTACTAAGCATGATACCGTAATGACAGTTATCTGGAGCGAACAAAATAATTTTTGTTTAAATGCAGATACCGCTAGAATAGTATTTTTTAAGATGCCACAACTAACAACAAATTTTGTTGATACGGTAGTTTATAATAAACCTCACTACGAATTAGTTACGTCTGTTCCAGAATACGATAGTGTAACTTGGATAGCTGTAGATGGTTTATTTGATATAGAAAGCAGTGGTTCAACTTTTGCAAATCTTGAAGGGCTCGACCAGCCTGATATTGTATATCAATTAGTATATCGGATTGATAATGGTGTATGTTTCGTTACTGATACTTTGGAATTAGTCGTTACTGATATTTCAATTCCCAATGTATTTACCCCGAATGGAGATGGGATTAATGATTATTTCTACATTGAAGGTCTTGAAGAGGAAGGGATTTGTAAGCTTACAATAATAAATCCATGGGGGAATAGGGTTTATTATTCATCCCAAACATATGAGCAAAGCGATAATGATTTACTTTTTTGGGATGGGAAAGATGAAAAGGGAAATGTTGTACCTGAAGGGACATATTATTACATCCTTGAGCCTGGGAAGAGCTCCGTTCGTAAAGGATTCATTATAATTAAAAGGAAAGGAGGAAATGGGAACTAAAGCAAAAATATTTTTTGTGATCATTATCCTGTTGCCTTTAATCCCGTTAAAAGCACAGAGTGATTATTTTCCATATTTTAATCAATACAGATTTGATGGAATGGTAATGAACCCTGCATTTGCTGGTAGCCGAGACTTGATGAGCGTTTCAATGTTTTATAAGCAAAAGTTGAGAGAGTTTGAAGGCGGAGAAAATTATCAGACTTTAAGTGTTCATACTCCATTAAAAAATTATAAATTAGGTCTGGGATTTTTGTTTTTGCGTCAAAGTTATGCGATTACAAATAATTCTGATTATTTCTTTAATTATGCCTATCGATTTAACGTTCGTGGGGGTAAATTAGCATTAGGTTTGAAAGGGGGATTTACATATTATACAGAGGATTATGGCAGTTTAGAAAATTCTGTTAGAAATACTACAGATCCTCTAACTTCAAATCTTCCTGCAAAAGAGAAAGTATTGTTGCCAAACTTTGGTTTTGGATTTTTCTATTATAACCAGGATTTCTTTCTAGGTGGTTCAATTCCACTTTTACTTTCAATCGAGGAAAGTAATGAGGAGCCTAAACCTTCTGTAACACATGATTTCAAACGGTATAATTATTTTATAAATTCAGGCTATAAATTTAGTCTCGTAGATGATATAAAGGTAATCCCTTCTTTGTTATTGTTATACAAACAACAATCAAAAATATATTATATAGTAAATTTTAATGTTGAGTTTCTTGAAGATAGAGTCTCTCTGGGAACAGGATATAGCTCAGGGAATACCATGCAGTTCAGTGCTCAATTTAAAGTAAATGAACAATTAAGAATTGGCTACACATATGATGATGCTGTTTTTGGTAATTATGTCGGTTATAAAACTACACATGAAATAATGTTGAGGTATGAATTTAAATATATTATAAAGGCGACAAGTCCGTTAGATTTTTAAAATGAAGAAGATAGCTAACATAGGATTTCTGCTCATAATTTGTTTTTATACAAATTCTCAATCATGGATTAAAGTTGAAAATTTATCATTTAATACCAGAGAATATTCTGAGATTAACCCATTTCTTTACGAGGGGGATCTAATATTCTGTAAGAATCCCAAAAACAAAGTATTTTTTACAGATTTAACACCACAAGGACAACCATTATTCGACATATATGTGGCAAAAAAATTAGAAAATGGCTCATGGGCAGAGCCGCAACTTTTTAATGAAGAAATTACTTCGAGATACAATGAGGCAGCCGTAACAATTTCTGCTGATGGCAAGGAGATTTATTTTACAAAAAACATCTCCAACAGTTCTCATGAAGACAATTTATTTGGGATATTCTTTGCATCATTAAATAGGAACGGAATAACAAATATAAGACCCTTTAAATTTAATAGCGAGGAATATAATGTATGTTATCCAAGCATAAGCAAAGATGGAAAAGAACTCTTCTTTTGTTCTGATATGCCGGGAGGAAGTGGAGGCTTGGATATTTATGTCTGTACTCGCACTCGAAGTACCTGGGAAGAGCCTGTTAACCTAGGCCCTGTTATCAATACTAAGAGAAATGAAGTTTATCCATTTATTCATCCCTCTGGGAGGTTATTTTTTTCTACCGATGGGATTGATGGGGGAATTGGAAGAAAAGACATCTATTTTAGCGAAAATATTAATGGAGAATGGCAAAAGCCTGTAAACTTGGGAGAACCTATAAACTCAAAAAGAGATGACTATTCAATAATTATTGATGACGAATTAAAAACGGGCTACTATACATCCGATAGAGAACGTTCTCTGGATATTTATTATTTTGAATCAACGCTACCAGAATTTGATGACTGTAAAGAGATAGAAGAGAACAGGTACTGTTTTACATTCTTTGATGAAGGCGCCGGGACATTAGATACAGCAACATTAAGATATCAATGGGATCTTGGAGATGGCACAAAAATAGTTGGCCTGGAGGCAGAACATTGTTTTGATGGTCCCGGAAACTATGAAATAAAGTTAAATGTTATTGATGCATTAACCGGTGAGACATACTTTAATGAAGCTACATATCCATTCCTTATTGAGGATATTGAACAAGCGTATATAACATGTCCGGATACAGTTTTGGTTAATGCTGAAGTGAACTTTAGCGGAGAAAAGTCTTTTGTGAAAGAATTTGAAATAAACCAATACGTCTGGGATTTTGGAGATTTATATCAAGCTGTTGGAGAGAATGTTATTCACGCTTTTAAAACTCCGGGGCAATATGTGGTAAAACTTGGAGTAACAAATGGTAAAGATGCCCCAGAAGAAATTCAAAAAATATGTTCTTATAAAAAAATTACGGTTCTTCCTTAAAAAATAGATCAATCGCAACTTCAAATTAAATCTTAAGTATAATTATCATAGCAATTGATTATATCTAACAAAAAATTAGTAAATTAATCAACCGCTTTTGGTAAGTTTAATGAATAATTTTTTTTAGTGATTTTTAAGATGAAGATTATAAAAACGTTATTGGTATTCGTTTGTTTTACACTTTCTATAAGTTATGGGCAAAAATTTCCTTCGGATGAGGAAAATATACCATTCTTAATGACTTTTGGACCGAAAGCAGAAACATCATGGGGAGATGATGACTTCTCGCAAACATTTTTCTTTTCTGTGCCTGGAGATCATAAAGATCCTATTTATATCAGGATTTTCGATGCTGATGTTGGTGGAGAAAATGATGAACAAAACGGTGAATTTGATACTCGAATGTCATATAGTGTCTATGGGGGAGATAATTGTTATTCCGAACCAGATGCTCAAAAAACGAATCCTGTAGGAAATTATAAAAGTGGAAATTTACTGGTTACTAAGTATTTGGCTCAAAACCCAAAATATGATAACGACTGGTTTACACTGGGGCCATTTAATCCTATGGAAGGTGAACATCATGAGTATTTTGGTAATATAATTAAACTAATTATTGAAGGGATACAAGGAGATGATGGAAATATGTACAGGTTTTTTCTTAGTTCCTCTGCTACAGAAAACATTCCTGTAGAGGGAGGAAATGCTTTTGCTTATGAATATGCATTTAGAATGCATGACGACCCAAATGAGGTTTCACACATCTATCCTTATATTGATGAACGAACAGAGTCTGTTTTACAGTCTAATTTTGATTGGGATAATGATGGGTTTATTCGAATCGTATCAGTTGCCCGAAGAGGCCAGATGACTAAAGTTTCTAATGAAGATGATTGGGTAGAAGCAGAACTTAAAGTATTGGATCCAGAAAAAAACACATCCTATGATATTCAAATCCATAAGCAGAAGTCTCCTCCAATAAAAAATAACAATGTTGTTATTTATGTTCAAAACCAATACAGAGAAAATCTTAAATTTGTATCTATCCCTATTGGAGGAGTTCCTAAATACAAACCATCAATTGGTGTGAAATAAAATAAGACGGTAGAGAATTATCAAAATGATGAAAAGAACCCTAATAAAAATAGTATTTGCAACAAGTTTATCGTTTGTTGCTACTTTATTAAGTATTGCTCAAACGTATAACTTTAAGAATTATAGCACACAGGAAGGGATATGCGATCCTTATGTCTACTCAATTAACCAGGATAAAGATGGGTTTATTTGGGTAGGGACTGGTGAAGGTTTATGTAGATTCGATGGGTTTAATTTTCAGTCGGTCCCAGACAGTATCCTGTCTGGTGTTGTAAATACCAGTTTTAAAGATAGTAAAGGAACACTATGGTTTGGGATAAATAGCGGAGAGATTTTTTATCTCCAGGATGGTGTAATTAATCCATTGCCATCAAATGACACAATATCTTCGGTAATAACGAGTTTTGCAGAATACAATCAGAAAATATATGTAGCCTCACAGAACAACGGTATTTTAGTTATCGATGAAAATTTATCAACAAAAGTTATTTCAGGACCATTTGAGAATTCATTAATAAATACACTAAATATTAGTAGTGAAGGTTTGTTATTAATTGGAACAATGGATGGTATGAAAGTATACCAGATAACCGATGATCCCTATCTCTTAAAAGAACTATTAACTATTAATGAATTAGAATATATTTCAGTTCAGTCTATTGCAAAATCAAACAAAGAAAACTGCTATTGGATAGGAACAGATGGAGAAGGTCTCTATTTAATGGATTTTAATAGTAGTTCAATTAGAAATTATAGAATTAATAAAGTTGGAGATGAAGTAGGTTTGTCCACGCAAAGTATTCAATCTGTTTTGGAAGACAAAGAAAATAATTTGTGGATAAGCACTTTTGGGAATGGTGTATTTCGTTTAATTAATCCAGAATCAAACGAATCATTGAAATACATAAACTATGTGCCAGAAAATGGAATTTCTCATAATTTTATTCGTTCAATATTTATCGATGTTGAAGGGAACAAATGGTTTGGTACATTTAGTAATGGTGTAGATTTAATGCAAGATGAGACATTTTTGTTTTATAAAGGCAGTGATGTTACCGCGGTTGTTTCGGATGAGGATTATTATTGGATAGCCTCAAAAGGAAATATTAAAAAGCAGAATATCTACGAGAAAGAAGATATTGTTGAATACAATCAATCAAATGGTTTGCCTGATGATAAAATAATGTCTTTATATCTTGATGAAGATGGCAAATTATGGATAGGGACACAGTACAAAGGGGTTTATACAATTGGAAAAAATGGAAGGTGGGCAAGTAAATACGATCTTTCAAATGTCTCCCTAGGCAATCAGATAAATTTTATTGAAGGCTATCAAAACAAAATTTATTTTGCAACAAATAATGGCGTTTACATACTTACGCCACAAACAAAAAGTGAAATTAATTTAACCACCCGCGACGGCCTTCCTCATAATTCTATCTCTCATATCTATTTTGATAAGGAAGGTAGAGGTTGGCTTGCAACAAAAACAAATACACTTTATTATATCAAAGATGATAAGCTGGAGAGTGGAGACGGCCTTCAAACAGAAAGGGGTGAAATAGAATTTAAAGCGATTACCCAGGATCAAACCGGTGATATCTGGGCAGGATCTTACCGGGACGGATTATTCAGGTTTACGAAAGACTCTGTATATAATTACAGAACTACAAGTGGGTTAAAATCTAATTTTTGTTATAGCATTGAAGTTGACCCCAATGGGAACATTTGGGTTGGGCACCGCCAGGGGCTAAGTCAATTGAATACGTCGAACAACAAAATTAATGTTTATGAACCTGAACATGGGTTTAATGGAGATTGTAATCTAAATGCAATAGCAAAGAATAAGGATGGATTATTATATATTGGGACAACAGATGGGCTAATAAGCTATAATTTCAAGCAAGATAAGGTGAACAATACGCCTCCAATGCTAAATATATTGTCGGCATACTTAAATGATGAGCCCATTGATTTGAAAAACGGGCTTTCTTTAAAATATGGGGCATATAAATTAAGGATTGATTTTATTGGTTTAAATTATCAGGCTCCGGAAGGCGTTGTTTACCAGTATATGCTGGAAGGGCAAGGGTTCGATCAGGAATTTGGGGAGCCAACCCATGTAAATACAGAGACATACAATAACCTTCGCGATGGCGAATATTCTTTTGTGTTGAGGGCCTTTAATCAAGATGGAATTTATAATGATGAACCTCTAACAATTAAAATTGATATTAAAAAACCTTTCTGGAAGACACTATGGTTTTTCATTACATCCTTTGTTATTATCATCTTCGTGTTTTTTGTTATTATAAAATATAGGGAGAGCAAACAGAAACAACTACAAGAATATCTTGAAAATCAATTAGCAATTCGTACAAAAGAAGTGATTGCACAGAAAAATGAGATAGAATTAAAGAACAGGGATATTACAGATAGTATTAATTATGCACAAAGAATTCAGGCAAGTATTCTGCCTTCGATAAGGCGTTTGCAGGATCATTTTTCAGGCTCATTTGTGTTTTATAAGCCAAGAGATATTGTTAGTGGAGATTTCTATTGGTTCGATATAGTTAAAGATGAGAAGTTTGTAATTGTTTGTGCAGACTCAACAGGTCATGGAGTTCCAGGGGCATTCATGTCAATGATTGGAACAACATTGATAAAAGATATTTGCATGCGTTCGGATGTTAATTCTCCATCAGAAATACTATTTATGCTTGATAATGAGTTAAAAAACACTTTAAATCAGAACCTTGAAGCAGAACGCTCAAATGATGGTATGGATATTATTGTTTGTGAAGTAGATTTAACAAACCGTTTTGTAAGGTTTGCTTCAGCTATGCGGCCATTAATTATTTATAAAGACGGAGAAGAAATATATCTGAAAGGAAGTAGAAGTTCAGTTGGTGGGCATATGCAGAAAGAAGATAAAGATTTTGAAGAGCAAGGGTTTCAACTAAACAAAGGAGATATTATTTATATGTTTTCTGATGGATATCCTGATCAATTTGGCGGTCCGCTTGGTAAGAAATTTAAAATGGTAAGGCTGAGAAATATGCTTCGCGATATGCACCAAAAGCCAATGGAACTACAATATGAGACAGTAAAGAACACATTCAGAGAATGGAAACATGGAGAGGAACAAGTGGATGACGTTCTGTTTATGGGATTAAAGATTTAATTATTCTTCTAAAAGTTCATTAAAAGTTAAAATACCGGAAGAATCTCTGTTACTCTCATGCAATGCCCTGTCAACAATATAAAATTTTATCATAAACGAATCAGGAAGAGGATCGGGAAGATTGCTGAATAAATTAACTTCTATGGTGCCTTTTACAGTTTTGTTGTTTCCTTCGGGAGTTGGAATTTGCTCAAATCTTAAATTGGGCGAAGACTTAAGCTCGATCTCCGTAAATTCAGTAGCCTCATAACTAAAATATGAAAGGAAAAGATTTCTATAATAAAGAGAATCGGGACTGTAGGAGCCGGATGTATCTGCCTGTGAAAGCCCCAGATCACCATCGCCATCAACAAAGTTAATGACCAAGGTAGAATCATCATACCTGAATTCTTTAAAACTAACTTCCGGGATTTCTGAATAAAATTCAATCTCTTCACAACAAGTAATAAATAAGATGAGTGCTGCTAATATGAATAGTATTCTTTTCATGTGTTTATTATTTAACCCGTTAGCGCAATTTTTGTTCCAAATAACAAAAGAATAAATTTATTTTTTTCTCATGTAAATTTGAATAGGAACGCCAGTAAAATTAAAATTTTTTCTAATCTGATTCTCAAGATATCTTTTGTAAGGTTCTTTAACATATTGAGGCAGGTTACAAAAGAACACAAAACTTGGAGTGGCAGAACGAAGTTGTGTTACATATTTAATTTTTATATATTTTCCTTTAACTGATGGAGGTAAGTAGTTCTCAATTGCTTCCAGCATTACTTCATTGAGTTTGTTTGTAGATAATTTTTGTTTTCTGTTTTCATATACCAGAACAGCAGTTTCAAGAACCTTTTGTATTCGCTGTTTTGTTATAGCAGAAGTAAAAATAATTGGGACATCATCAAAAGGGGCTATCCTTTCACGGATTCTTTTTTCGTATTCAATTGCAGTTTTTGTTTCTTTTTCAACTAAATCCCATTTGTTAACAAGGATAACAATTCCTTTTTTATTCTTTTTAACTACTTGAAAAATATTCAAATCCTGGTTTTCAATGTCTTGTGTTGCATCTATAAGAAGCAAACAAACATCAGAAGATTCTATTGCTCGAATGCTTCGTAGTACTGAATAGAATTCGATATCTTCATGTACTTTTGTCTTTTTTCTGAGACCCGCAGTGTCTATTAAAAAGAAATCAAAATTATATTTGTTGTAGCGGGTATGTATTGAGTCTCTTGTAGTCCCAGCAATATTTGTTACTATATTTCTTTCTTCGCCGACTAAGGAATTAATTAGCGAAGATTTTCCGACATTAGGTCTGCCAACAATAGCAAATTTTGGGATGTCAACTTCTTCTGTTGGGGGCTCTTTCTTAAAAGTCGAAACAAGTTTATCAAGCAAATCGCCAGTACCACTTCCGCTAATTGCCGAAATGGTATAAACTTCTCCAAGGCCTAATCCATAAAATACAGAGGCATCTAAAATAAGGTTGTTGTTGTCTATTTTATTGGCTACCAGGAAAACAGGTTTTTTATTTCTTCTTAATAGGTCGGCAACAGCAAGATCCAGGTCAGTAATCCCGTTTTTTACATCTACAAGAAAAATAATGATGTCACATTCTTCTATAGCCAATAAAACATGTTTCCTAATTTCTTCTTCAAAGATATCGTCAGAATTTACAACCAACCCTCCTGTATCTATTACAGAAAATTCGATTCCATTCCATTCAGATATTCCATAGTGTCTGTCCCGGGTTACACCACTTGTCTCATCAACTATGGCATCTTTAGATTCTGTTAGCCTGTTAAAAAGAGTTGATTTTCCAACATTTGGACGGCCTACTATTGCTACAACGTTTCCCATTAAAATATTTTTCTAATAAATAAATTATTTCAGATTATTCCTGATACCCGAATCTCTTTAATTGATTTGGATCTTCCCGCCAGTTCTTTTTTACTTTCACAAAAAGTTCAAGAAATACTTTTTTATCCAAAAATTTCTCGATATCAATTCTTGCTGCAGAACCTGTTTTTTTTAAAGCGAGCCCTCCCTTTCCAATTAATATTCCCTTTTGGCTATCGCGGTTTACATAAATTAATGCGCGAATGTCAATTATCTCGGGCTTTTCCTTGAAAGATTCAATCTCTACCTCAACAGAGTATGGAATTTCTTTTTTGTAGTAAGTAAGAATTTTTTCCCTTATTATCTCTGAGACAAAAAAACGTTCGGGCCTATCGGTAAGTTCGTCTTTTGGGTAATAAGGGGGAGCCTCGGGTAAATAGCTTGATATACAATCTTCTAATTGATTAATATTTGCCCGGTGTAAAGCAGAAATAGGAATTATTTTGGCTTTGGGTAATTCTTCAAGCCACTCATTAACCAAATTATTTAGTTTCTCCTGGTCTGATAAATCAATTTTGTTTATGACAATAATTATGGGTAATTCCAGCGTTTTTAATCGGGATAAGATATTCATATTACCTTCAATACTATCATTAACCTCTACAACGAGTAAGATAACATCAGCATCGACAAAAGCTGTGTTTACAAACTTCATCATAGATTTTTGAAGTTCATATTTTGGTTCAATAATCCCAGGAGTGTCAGAAAAAACTATCTGATATTCTGGTTTGTTAACTATTCCTAAAATTCGATGTCTTGTTGTTTGCGCTTTGGATGTTATTATTGATAACTTCTCGCCAACAAGTTGATTCATCAATGTAGACTTGCCAACATTTGGCTTGCCAATAATATTTACATAACCCGATCGATGCTTCATAATGCGCAAATATACGTATTAATTGGCTTTTCTAAGAATATATAAATTTGACTTATAAAAATTAGATTTCTTTTCTACCTTTGAAATCAATTCCTATAAATTTTTATAAAATGAGCCTTACAGAACAAATTAATGCTGATTTAAAATCAGCAATGAAGAATAAAGAAAAAGAGAAATTAGAAGCAATAAGAGCTATTAAAACTGCATTTACTTTGGCAAAAACTGAAAAATCAGCTGGTGCGGAGTTGACCGAAGATGAGGAGTTGAAAATAGTTCAGAAACTTGTAAAGCAACGTAAAGATTCTGCTGATATTTATAAAGGACAAAATCGGGAAGATCTTTACGAGAAGGAAATAAAAGAAGCAGAGATTATTTCTGTTTATTTACCGGAACAAATGAGTGAAGAAGAATTGACAAAAAAAATAATTGAAATAATTTCAAAAGTTGGAGCTTCTGGTCCCCAGGACATGGGAAAAGTAATGGGCTCCGCCACAAAAGAATTGTCCGGTAAAGCAGAAGGTAAACTTATTGCACAGAAAGTAAAAGAATTGCTCTCAAAGTAATATAGGTTTTAAAATATATAAAAAACCTGCGCTAGTTTAGAATTGAATTTGCGCAGGTTTTTTATTTTGACCTGGAATTTAATATTTGCCAGGGATAAAGATTTAACAGTAAGTTTATTATCGCTGGTTGCTGTTTGTGCTTGCTCATGTTCTTGTATTTTTGGCTATTGCTAAATAAACTAAAAAGAGTCATTTTTGAAGAAATCTTAAAAATTAAATTGTATCCGTTTAGAAAATTTTAATAAAATGAAAAAACTTTTTTCCTTGCTATTTATCGTATTGAGCCTATCTGCTTGTCAGAATGGAGAAAATAAATTGAAGAATACAAAAGAAAATCAAATATCGATAACTGATCTTACTCACTATGTTAACCCATTAATAGGAACCAGTAGGATGGGGCATGTATTCCCTGGAGCTACAGTGCCTTTTGGTATGGTTCAACTGAGCCCGCAAACCAATTTTGAAGAGATGTATGATGAAGAAGGAAATTATAATGCGGCAACTTATGAATATTGTGCAGGTTATCAATACCGTGATTCTACAATTTTAGGTTTTGCCCACACAAATTTTAGTGGAACAGGTCATTCAGATTTAGGAGACTTCTTAGTAATGCCAACTGTAGGAGAATTAGTCTTGGAGCCTATAAAAACAGAACAAGGGCAAAAAGGATTTTATTCCGTTTTTTCGCATGAAGATGAGGTAGCTTCTCCCGGATATTATAAAGTTGATTTAAAAAGTTATGGAATTAAAGCTGAATTTACTACAAGTGAAAGGGTAGGGTTTCATCAATATACTTTCCCAAAATCAGATGATTCTCATATCATCCTGGATATGATTTATAACGTGTATCATCATAAAAATAAGAATGTATGGACTTTTGTTCGTGTTGAAAATGATTCTCTTGTAACCGGATACAGGCAAACAAAAGGTTGGGCCAGAACACGAAAAGTGTTTTTTGCGATGAAGTTTTCAAAGCCTTTCAATAGTTATGGGTATAAAAAATATAACAAAGAAACATACAATGGATTTTACAGGCGCTTTAATGAGAATGAGAATTTTCCGGAAATGGCAGGGAAGGAGATACGTGCGTATTTTAATTTCGATACAGAAGAAGCAGAAAAGATCGATGTGAAATTTGCATTGTCCTCTGTAAGTACTGCCGGGGCCCTGAAAAATTTAGAGGCTGAAATTCCTCATTGGGATTTCGAAAAAACAAAAGATGAGGCAGGGTTAAAATGGAATAATGAGCTTTCAAAAATTAAGGTTGAGACAATAACAGAAGAAGATAAAGTAAGTTTTTACACAGCCATGTATCATGCGGCTTTATCTCCAATAATTTACGAAGATGTAGATGGTCAATATCGTGGATTGGATCAAAATATTCATGCATCAGAAGGATTTACAAATTACACAATATTTTCTCTTTGGGATACATACAGGGCCTTACATCCATTGTTTAATATTCTCCAGCCAGAGCGAAACAATGACATGATTAAATCGATGCTGGCGCATTATGATCAAAGTGTGCACCATATGTTACCTATCTGGAGCCATTATGCAAATGAGAATTGGTGCATGACCGGGTATCATGCAACTTCTGTTATTGCTGATGCAATAGCGAAGAATGTCGGCGATTTTGACATCAAACATGCACTGCAAGCTTCTGTAAGTACGGCAAACGTCAGGTATTTTGAAGGTATAGGAGAATACCTGGATTATAAATATGTGCCTGATGATATGAGTCATTCATCTGTTACAAAAACGCTTGAATATGCTTATAACGATTGGTGTATCTCTCAGATTGCGAAAAAAGCGGGGGAATTAGAGACTGAACAAGAATTTCTTAAACGATCAAACTATTATAAGAATGTTTATGATTCATCACTTGGCTATATGAGGCCGAAGATGTCGGATGGAACCTTTAGGAAGAATTTTGATCCTCTTGACACAGAAGGACAGGGATTTATTGAAGGTAATGCATGGAATTACGGACTTTATGTTCCACAAAATATCGATACAATGATTATGATGATGGGAGGTAAAGAGCAGTTTAGCATTCATTTGGATTCGTTATTTACAATGGAGTTAGCCGATAAATACATCGAAAAAAATGAAGATATTACCCGTGATGGTATTATTGGTAATTATATTCATGGGAATGAACCGGGACATCATATCCCGTACTTGTATAATTGGACCGGACATCCATACAAAACCCAGGAACGTGTCCGAATGATATTGAAATCAATGTATATTCCTACAGTAAATGGACTTTGTGGTAACGACGATGCCGGACAGATGAGTGCTTGGTATATTTTTAGTAGTTTGGGTTTTTATCCTGTAACTCCTGGCTCGGATATTTATGCTTTAGGAAGTCCTTTAGTTAAAAGTGCAATTCTTCAATTGAGTGATGGAAAAACATTAACGATAACAGCAAAAAATCAGGGAGAAGAAAATGTTTATGTTCAAAAGGTTACTTTAAATGGCGTAGAATTAGTTGAACCTTTTATATCTCATTCTGAAATTACAAACGGAGGCGAACTTGTTTTTGAGATGGGAAATAATCCAAAAAAGTAATCTGAATTAAGCCAATAGATGCATACAGATAAGAGAGATATAGTTAAAAAGGGGTTACATGTAGTTTTTCTGTTGTTAATTCCTTTTTATCTGTTTTCTCAGAATTATTATGAGGTTGAGGATACTATAAAACCAGTAAGGGTGACAGGTCACCCGATTTTAAGTTATACTCCTGAGACCAGCTGGTTATTTGGTGCTGCTGCTGTTATAATTCTTCGGACAGAGAAACTAGAGAATATTCATAATTATCCGAGTACATTCAATCCTTTTTTTTATTTTTCACTTAGGAAACAATATCAATTTGTCGGGGTTGGCGATTTTTACTTTGGAAAGAATCGGGCAAGTGTAAGGCTTGAGTCTGGCAGGATACCGATTGATTATTATGGGGTAGGTAATTTTACAGATTCAGAAAGTGAGGTTTTTTTAACTAAACGGACAGGCTTGGATGTTGAAGTTTTAAGGCATGTTTCAGACAATATTTTGGCTGGCGGTAACTTTATCTGGTATTACAATAAAATTTCTGATTTTGAAGAAGGAGGCCAGCTAGTAGTTGATAATCCAAACGGATTTTCTCCCGGATTTCAATTAGGGGTTGGGCCGTCTTTAGGATTTGACTCCCGGGACAATATTATTTATCCTCACACGGGGACATATGTCAGAACAAAAACTCAATTTTTCTTTTCGGGGTTGAAGGGAGATTTCCATTATAACGATTTTTCTATTGATGCGAGAAAATATTTCTCAACTGCAAATAAAAAAAATACATTTGCTATACAATCCAGTTTTTCTTTTCAAAACAACCGCAATGTCCCTTTTTATAATTTGAACAGGTTAGGAGGAGAGTCCCGGTTACGAGGAATCCTATCACAACGATACCTTGACACGAAAAGGGGGGTGGCCCAGGTTGAATACCGAAGGAAATTACCTTTTCATTTAGGCTTTGTACTTTTTGGAGGGGCGGGAAAAGTTTTTCATGATTTTAATGAAATGAATTTTGAACATTTAAAGTATTCTTATGGATTTGGGCTACGTTGGATGATAATCCCTGAGGAACTAACAAATTTTAGAATTGATTTTGGTTACGGTTCTAATGGGGAAAAGGGGATATATATTGGTTTGAATGAGGTGTTTTAGAGGTTCTTACCTGTTGAAGCCCGTAATAATTTTTTAATAACTTTACAAAAAACAAACTCAGGACATAATAGTTTGGTTGCCCATAATTAATTAAAATCTATTTAAAAGGGAAATGTCGGCGAAACTTTTAAGAATGGAAATTTTAAATGATGATTGTGAACCTTCTGTTATCAATGTGTACGATGAGTATCAGAATTTTCTTTGTGTTCATTATTATAAAAAACAGGGGATAATTCACTATCTGGAACAAAATAACCTTGGCTGTTATTTGAAGCAGAATGAGAATCAGCTTTTAAAAATATTACATTCAAAACGAGAGGGGTCGTTTTATAAAGGATTTAAACTTGAGTTTGTTATTATTCCTAACTTTTATTTTATCCAAAATGAAGATTTTAACAGGTACATCGTTTTGGATAGAAGAAACGGAAAACTTGATATTTCTTCAAAGACAATATCAACAGAAAGAATTCATGAGGTCTATACAGATGGGAGTTACTTCAATCGTAATAACAAATCAGGATATGCATGTATTATCCGATATCCGGAAGGGGAAGAGAAACTAGTTCAGAAAAAATTAGAACAGAAGGGGAATAATATAGCCGAGTTATCGGCAGTACAGGATGCTTTAGAAAGTTTAAATACGTTTGAGAAAATCAGGATCTATACGGACAGTCGCTATGTAATAAAAGGATTGGTTCAGTGGATACACTATTGGAAAATTAATCAATGGAAGACGGTTCATAATGAAAATGTGAAGCATATTGATACATGGAAAAATTGTGAGGAATTAACGCAAGATAAATACATAGAATTTAAATGGGTAAAAGGACATTCTAACCACTTAGAAAATTCAATATGTGATATGATGGCTAAAGAGGCTGCAAAAAATGAGCCTCTCTAATTATAGAAATTTTATTGATGCGATATCTTTTGTGTCAAGTTTCAGTTCATCTACTTTATCAGTAAGAGGATTGATCATTTGAAACTGAAGTTGATTAACTTTCTCGTCAATTCCATAGCAGGAAAGTGTTATGGTTGCTTCTTCAAGTGTTACACTAACACCGTTTTTTCTATTTACAATAATTTGTCCTTTTTCGTTATCTCCGGTAAGTTTTGAAGGAGCTTCAAAACCAATAAGTTGAATGCTGCTAACCTTGCTGTACTCTTTTAGTTCAGTTATTAGGTTATTATATTTTCCTTTGATTAGAATATAATTATCAAAATAAGTCTTACCACTGCAATCCACTTGTCCAAAATGATGGACTTTTAATGTTTTTCCATCTTTTAAGGTTATTTGAGCAGGAATGTTTTGAGCATAGGATGAGATAGTAAAAATAGTAAATAGTAAACCAATAATGTTTGTTTTCATAACGGTATTTTATTTTATGGCATTTATCTAATAACTTATTTTTTACAGTTTTGTTGCATAAGTTATAATTTTCTCTTACGAGAACAATTGTTTTTTGTTTTTAGCTTTTATACTAAAGGTAACTAAAAAATAAAACTATTTATTGATTTAATTTCAGAGAGAGAAACATTTTTTGCGATGCTCACTTCTGGGACTGAGCGAATTGCAGCAACCATAATTTCGATTTCACTATCAGTAAGTTCTCCTGATATTTTAAGAAAAAAGTCGAAGTTTTTCTGTTCGGGAGCAAATAGGGCAGAAAGATTTTTGTTTTTTATTAAATCATATTTTAAAAACAATTCATCATCATCATAAGAAAAATGACTAAAGAGTGCCTGACCCTGTTTCTGTTTTGAAGAAATATCCTGAAGTTTCGTAAGTTTAATATCAAGAATAGAATTAAGTTGCCAACTGAGCCTGTAATCTGTATCGTTGCATACAATGCCAATTATGAAAAAATCAATCTCGATTGGGATGTTTAGTTTATGTATTTTTTTTGTCATCGTTGGGATAACTTATATTTCTAGAAATATTTTTTTATGTTAGAGAGGGCTTCTTTTGCTGCTTTTTGTTCTGCTTCTTTTTTTGAATTTCCTTTCCCTGTACCTAGAACTTTATCGAGAACCATTAAGTGAGATATAAAAACAGGGGTGTTTTTTGATTTGTTTGTTGATTCTTCAAAAGATTCAAAAGAGATATCTTGTTTGTTTTTTTGGCTCCACTCAATTATTTTACTTTTAAAATTTGTTTCTGTCTTTTGAAGATGTTTTAGATCAACAAATTTCTGTAAAAATTGGCCTTCAATAAATTTTTTAGTCCGTTTAAAGCCCCTATCAATAAACATGGCCCCTAATAGGGCTTCAAAAGCATCACCTTTAAGGTTCTGACTTGTATTATCGTTAACTTTTGATATAACCAGGCTATCTAGTTTAATCTTCATGGCAACATCATTAAGCATATCCCGGTTAACAATTTTCGACCGCATTTCAGTCAAAAAGCCTTCGTTCTTATTTGGATATTGAAAGAACAGGTATTCAGCTATTATGGCACTTAGAACGGCGTCACCTAAAAATTCAAGGCGTTCGTTGTTTACGAGGGAACCATCGGAAAGGCGAAGGGAAGCTGATTTATGGATTAAGGCAATCTCATAAAGACGAAAATTCCTGGGATTATACCCAAGAATTTCCTTTAGTCTTTTTTTAAAAGTCTTACTTATCTTTTTCTTTCTAAGAAAAAATATTAAACCAAACAAAACATCTGATTTATTCTGTGTATTTTTTTATTATCACAGAGAAGTTGTGTCCTCCAAATCCAAAAGTGTTACTTAACGCATAGTTAACAGTACGCTTTTGTGAAGCATTTGCTGTTAAATTTAGTTTAGCATCAATTTTTGGATCTAATTCCTTGAGATTTATTGTTGGTGGAACAATATTGTCTCTTGTTGATAAGATAGACGCTATTGCTTCAACAGCACCTGCAGCTCCAAGAAGGTGGCCAGTCATTGATTTTGTTGAACTCACATTTAATTTATATGCATGTTCGCCAAATACTTCTTTGATGGCTAATGTTTCTGAAATATCTCCAAGTGGTGTTGCTGTACCATGAACATTAACATAATCAATGTCTTCTGGTTTAAGATTAGCATCTTCAAGAGCAAGACGCATTACATTTGCTGCCCCAACTCCTTCAGGATGAGGAGCAGTAAGGTGATAAGCATCTGCTGACATTCCACCGCCAACGATTTCTGCATAAATTTTTGCACCGCGTTTTTTTGCGTGCTCATATTCTTCCAGGATTAAGACTCCAGCCCCTTCTCCCATAACAAAACCATCTCTGGTAACATCAAAAGGACGGGATGCTGTTTTATATTCCTCGTTGTTTGTCGACATAGCCTGCATAGCATTAAAACCACCAACACCAGGAGGGCAAATCGTTGCCTCAGAACCTCCTGTAACAAACAAATCAGCTTTGCCGTTTCGTAGGTGAGTCAATGCATCAACTATAGCGTTTGTCGAAGTAGCACATGCAGAAACTGTAGCATAATTCGGGCCGCGCAATCCATATTTAATTGAAATATGACCTGCTGCGATATCCAGAATCATTTTTGGAATAAAGAATGGACTAAATCTGGGAGTTCCATCACCGTTATTGAAATTGGTTGCTTCTTCCATAAAGGTATTTAGTCCTCCAATCCCAGAACCTAAGATTACTCCGGCTCTGTCTTTATTAATGGATTCGAGATCTAAATTAGAATCTTTGATTGCCTGGTCTGCTGCAATAAGAGCAAATTTAGCGTAAAGATCAAGCTTTCTAGCTTCCTTTCTGTCGAAGTATTCCAACTCATCAAAATCCTTCACCTCACAAGCAAATTGAGTTTTGAATTTTGATGCATCAAAACGAGTAATGGGGGCAGCGCCACTTACTCCGTCCAAAAGGTTCT
The DNA here is from genome assembly GCA_963665085.2 of Bacteroidales bacterium. GTDB lineage: Bacteria > Bacteroidota > Bacteroidia > Bacteroidales > JAAAOM01. Next base: position 242,815 of record CAXXXS010000001.1, on the reverse strand, counting down.
TCCAAAATTCGTCGACAGTTTTACCTAAGGGCGTTATAGCACCAAGGCCTGTAACTACTACCCGTTTTACTTCCATAAAAATTTAATTGGTTAAAAAAAAGAAAAGATTTTTTACTTGGCGTTCTCTTCGATATAACTTACCGCTTCGCCAACAGTAGAAATATTTTCTGCCTGATCATCTGGAATTCCAATGTTAAATTCTTTTTCAAATTCCATGATCAATTCTACAGTGTCAAGAGAGTCGGCGCCTAAATCATTTGTAAAGCTAGCTTCTGTTGTAACTTCACTTTCATCAACACCTAACTTGTCAACAATAATTGCTTTAACTCTTGATGCGATATCAGACATAACTTTAAATTTTAATTAATAATATGTTTAAAAAATTCTGTGCAAAGAAATGCAAATATCTAAAATTATCAAACAAATTTTTTAAAATCTTGATTTAATATTGCTAATTTACGATTTTTTTTATGAATGTTTGTTTTGTTTAGTTAGTTGATTAATAAAATATTACAATGAGTAACATAGCTATTTTTGCTTCCGGAAGTGGGACCAATGCAGAGAATATAATCCAATATTTCGAAAATAAGACTGATAAAAAGCATAAGGTTAATTTAATATTGTCAAATAAGGCACAGGCACAGGTACACGAGAGGGCTAAAAAATTAAATGTAAAAAGTATTTCTTTTAACAAGGACGATTTTTATAAATCTGATAACGTAATTGAGATTTTAAAGGAACATAATATAGATTTTATTGTCCTTGCCGGATTTTTGTGGTTGGTACCACAAAATTTAGTTAAACTGTATAAAAATAAGATAGTAAATATTCACCCAGCTTTGCTCCCAAAATATGGAGGTAAAGGTATGTATGGTGATTTTGTGCATGAAGCTGTTGTTGAAGCCAAAGAAAAGGAATCTGGGATCACTATTCATTGGGTTAATGAAAAATATGATGAAGGGGATGTTATTTACCAGGCTAAATGCGAAGTGACCCCTAAAGATACCCCGTCAAGCCTGGCCAATAAGATTCATCAACTGGAATATGAACATTTCCCCCCTGTTATTGCCCAGGTTCTTGATAAGAAATAGCGATCTTATCAAGCTGTTGGACATAAATTGTTTTTACAGAATCGAATGCAATTTTATTTTTTTCTAAAATAGGTTCAACAGGAGGGGCGTCAACTTTTAACGGATCAACAGGTTTATCATTTCTATAGAACCTAAAATCGAGATGGGGGCCTGTTGCCAATCCGGTTTTTCCTACATATCCGATTACCTCGCCTTGTTTAACATAATCGCCTACTTTAATGCCTTTTGCATACCCGTTTAGATGTAGATATCCAGTTGTATATGTGCCGTTATGTTTTATTTTTATATAATTTCCACCACCTTTTTTGTCCCATGCTTTGGCAATAACCTTTCCATCACCAACAGAATAAACAGGGGTACCTAAAGGAGCTGCATAATCTACCCCATGATGAGGACGAACTATTTTTAAAACTGGGTGCATCCTTCCATTTGAAAAACGAGAGCTTATTCGTGAGAAGCTTAATGGAGCTTTTAAAAAAGCTTTCCTTAAGCTATTTCCTTCTTCATCAAAAAAACTTAAGGTGCTATCCTGTTCAAAAGGAATGGCATAAAAGTCTTTTCCTGAGTGGCGCATATAAGCCGCTATTACATCACCTATTCCAATAAATGTTGTATCAATAAATTGTTGTTCATAGATTACTTTAAAAGTATCTCCCGGTTGGAGACCAAAAAAGTCTATAGACCATGCAAAAATTTCAGATAAATCATTTGAGAGTAATGGACTTACTTTTTGTTCAACCATAGCATTCCATAGTGATGATTTAATCGTCCCTGCAACTTCATCTAGATTTTTAGAAACCTCTCTTTCATCTCGCCATATTTTTACTGAGTCGAGAAAAGAGATCGCTACAAAATTTGTTTTATCAATTTCATAGATAAAGTGCTTCAATGTATTTAAAGTATCATTACTAATAAGTGCGTGATATGGATTTCCCCCTTTGATTCTTCGGAAATTGTAAATTCCTTCTGATTTTTTAACAATACTGTCAATAATCAAGGGAGTTACACCATATTTGATTAAGATACTTGATAGATTGGCGTTTCTAGATACATAATCCTCCTCAAATCTTAGGGAAGTATCGATAGGAATACCAAAATATAAAATTGGCTCAGGTGTGTAATTTGTTGTGTCGACTTGGGCAGAGATTAGAATCTCATCCCTGTTTGATACTGTTCTGATGCGAAAGTAATAGAATGCAGCTGCTGCAATAACTACAACAAATAATAGAAGATAAAATAACCGTTTTTTCATTATTTAATAACTACGTTTATTATTCTTTTTGGTACAACAATAATTTTAGCGATTGTTTTTCCCTCTGTCCATTTTTTTGAGTTCTCGTGATTCTTTACCTGTTCTTCAATTTCTTCTTTGGGCATATCAACGGGAAGTTTAAGTTTAAAACGTGTTTTCCCGTTGAATGAAACCGGGTATTCAAAAGAACTTTCAATTACATATTTTTCTTCAAATTCAGGGTACGGTTCATATGTAATTGTGTTGTTGTGTCCATAAAGCTCCCAGAGTTCTTCACTTAGGTGAGGAGCAAATGAAGATAGGATTTTCACAAATTTTTCTGCTGTGTCTTTTGAGACATTTCCTTTTTTAATACAATGATTTGTGAAAATCATCATTTGAGAAATACAGGTGTTGAATTTCAATTCATTTATTTCATTCTCTACCTTTTTAATTGTTTGGTGAAGAATTTTTAATGTTTCAGGATCGTCTTGTCCGTTAACATTATCAATGTTTGAGAAAAATTTATGCACTCTGGTTAGAAATCCAAAAACGCCTTTTACACCTGTTTCAGTCCATGGTTTTGTAGCGTCAAGCGGCCCCATAAACATTTCATAAAGGCGTAATGAATCGGCGCCGTAACTGGCTACAACATCATCGGGATTAACAACATTTTTTAAAGACTTAGACATTTTTGCAACAATCTGTTTAAGTTCTTCTCCTGTTTCTTTGTGGAAGAATTTACCATCTTTTTCTTCAACAAGATCGGATGTTACTTTTCCGCCTGTTTGTGTTTCATATGCAAAAGCGAGAATCATTCCCTGGTTGAAAAGTTTTAAATAAGGTTCGTCTGTAGAAACAACACCAAGGTCAAATAGTACTTTGTGCCAGAATCGACTGTATAATAAATGTAATACAGCATGCTCTGCACCTCCAATATAAAGATCGACAGGCATCCAGTATGCTTCTTTTTCTTTATCAAAGATAGCATTGTTATTTAATGGGTCGATGTACCGTAAATAGTACCAACAAGAGCCGGCCCATTGAGGCATTGTGTTTGTTTCTCGTCGGCCTTTACGACCATTTTTATCAGTTACATCTAACCATTCTCCAGCATTTGATAATGGAGATTCACCGGTATCACCTGGTTCATATTTTTCTAGTTCTGGTAACTTAAGAGGTAAATCTTCATCGTTGAGTAATGTTAATTCTCCGTCTTCCCAGTGAATAACAGGAAATGGTTCACCCCAGTATCTTTGGCGGCTAAAAAGCCAATCTCTGAGTTTAAAATTAACTGAAGCTTTACCAATACCTTGTTTTTCTAACCAGGTTATGATAGTTTTTATTCCATCTGCCTTATTAAGTCCGTTTATATCTATTCCTGTTCCTTCATTGGAGGAGTTAATGTATATGCCGTCCTCTGTCCAACATTCATTTCCTGCTAATACTTTTTTTCTTGTCTCTTCGTCTGCTGAGATAGGATCCATAATAGCATTGACTGGTATCTCGAATTTTTTTGCAAATTCAAAGTCGCGTGTGTCGTGCGCCGGAACAGCCATGATAGCTCCTGTTCCGTATCCTGTTAAAACATAATCAGCAATCCAGATAGGGATTTTTTTGCTGTTAACAGGATTTATGGCATAACTTCCGGTAAAGACACCGGTTTTATCTTTTGCTAAATCAGTTCGGTCTAAATCAGATTTTTTTGCAGCTTCAGCAATATAATTTTCGATGGCTTCTTTTTGCTCCGTTGTTGTTATTTTACTTACCAATTGATGTTCAGGAGATAGAACCATGTAAGTTGCTCCAAAAAGAGTATCAGGACGAGTCGTATAAACTTTGATTTTTTCATCCATAGAATCAACAGAGAAATCAACCTCGGCACCGGTAGATTTACCAATCCAGTTGCGTTGCATGTCTTTTACACCTTCCGGCCAGTCAAGATTTTCTAGCCCTTGTAACAATCTTTCCCCATAATGAGGGATGCGCAACATCCATTGTTTTAAGTTCTTTTTGATTACCGGGTGTCCACATTTTTCGTGTGAACCATCCATCAATACTTCTTCGTTGGCACAAACAATTTTACAATTGTTACACCACCATACTTGAGCATTATCGTAGTACGCAAGACGTTTTGAGTCAATGTATTCTTTTTTTGCTTCTTTGCCTTTTGCTTTTATATCTTCCGGAACAACAAGCTCTTCAATAGGGCGGCCTTTTTGTTGCTCATTATCAAACCAAGTATTATATAGCTTGATAAAAATCCACTGAGACCATTTAAAATAATTAGGGTCTGTAGTATTTATTTCTCTGTCCCAGTCATAACTTAAGCCCAGGGCTTTGATTTGTCTTCTGAAATTATCGCAATTCTTTTTTGTTGTAATTGAAGGATGTGTGCCTGTTTGAATTGCATATTGTTCTGCTGGTAGGCCAAAGGCATCCCAACCCATAGGGTGAAGTACATTGTATCCTTTCATCCTTTTAAAACGGCTAATAATATCGGTTGCTGTATATCCTTCCGGATGACCAACATGTAAACCGCTACCTGATGGATAAGGAAACATATCCAATGCATAAAACCTTTTATCTTTGGGGAATTTAGGATCTTCTGTTGATTTAAAAGTCTTGTTTTCTTCCCAGTATTTCTGCCACTTTTGTTCTATTTCAGTAAACTTATATTCCATTTTTTTTGTTCTGTTCTAACTTTTTATGCGGCTACAAAAGTAAAAAAAAAAGGGTTCTTACTTTGAAAAGTTTACGTATTGAATTAAAGTCTTATTCGCAATTTTATGAATTGTATATTTTTGGCATTTTTTTTTGAGGTAAATGGAAAGAAAGAGATTCATAAAAACAATGGATAAACTGACAGAAGAAAAGAAATCTTATCTGTTTGTTGTTAATTTTGAGTTTAATGATTCTTTAATCCTGCCTTTGGATTCATTCCCGGAAAATATTTTATTTGAAATTGATGGAGTCAAAAATTTTAAACAAAAGAAGATAAACGAAGAAACAATCAATTTAGAAAAGGAGCCCCCTGATTTTTCAAAATACAAAAATTCCTTTGAGTATGTTAAAGAGAATCTAAATAAAGGGAATTCTTATTTGGTAAATCTGACCTGGCTCACGAATGTGAAATTAAATTGTGAATTGAAAGACGTTTTCTATAAAAGTAAAGCGTTATTTAAACTCTATTTTAAAGATAAATTTATTGTTTTTTCTCCTGAAAGATTTGTGCGTATCAAAGATGACAGAATTGATTCTTTTCCAATGAAAGGAACGATTGATGCATCAATACCGGATGCAAAACACAAAATACTTAATAACAAAAAAGAGCAGGCAGAACACGCAACGATAGTAGATTTAATAAGAAATGATTTAAGCATGGTGGCCAAAAATGTCTCGGTTCCTCAATACAGATTTATTTCTGAGGTTTTTACAAATAATAAGAATCTATTACAGGTAAGTTCCAGGATTACAGGTGAGATATTACCAGAATACTCTAAAAAATATGGAACTTTATTGTCGAAAATATTACCTGCAGGTTCTATTAGTGGAGCACCCAAAAAGAAAACTGTTGAGATAATAAAAGAAGCAGAGCCTGATAACCGGGGATTTTATACGGGAGTGTTTGGTGTTTTTGATGGAGAAACTTTAGACAGTGCTGTGATGATCCGGTTTATAGAAAAAACGAAAGATGGTTTTATTTATAGGAGCGGAGGGGGAATAACTTCACAAAGTGATTGTAGCGAAGAATACAATGAATTATTAGATAAAATATATGTGCCAGTTTATTGAAACAATAAAACTTAAAGACGGGAATTTTTTTCATTTAAATTATCACCAGGAAAGGGTAGATAGAACATTTTTAAAATTTTTTCCCAGTAAAGCACCTTATAACCTGGAAACAATTTTAAAGTCAATACAAAAGCCTGAGAATGGATTGTATCGTTGCAGGATTGTATATGATTCAAGTACACAAAAGATTGAATTTATTGAGCAGGAAGAACGAGAAATTAAAACGTTAAAGATTGTTGAATGTAATTCTATTGATTATTCATATAAATATTTAAATCGGGAATTAATACAGGAATTAGCAAAACAGAAACAAAATTATGATGATATTCTAATTGTTAAAGATGGTGTAGTAACAGATACATCAATTGCTAATATTTTATTTTATGATGGGATTAAATGGATTACTCCCGACTCTCCATTATTACCCGGTACAACAAGAGCCCGGTTGTTGAAGGAAGGAATAATAGAAACAACCGGAATAATGGTTCAGGAAATTTCTAATTATTTATCATTTCAGGTTGTTAATGCATTGATAGCCTTCGATAAAAACCGATTCTGTCCTGTAAAAAACATTCGTTTTTAATAAATTAAGTTTATTCCTTCGCAAGTATTCCCAATTTTATTACTTTTGCCATGCTTTTTTTAAGCCTGGCCTAGTAGCTCAATTGGATAGAGCATCAGACTTCGGATCTGAGGGTTGAGGGTTCGAGTCCTTCCTAGGTCACAGCTACACTAAACTAAATATAGTATTCCTTATGGGAATTTTCAATCATTTTTTTTCTTTTATTACCTAAAATCCGCAAAACTTTTGTTTATCCACGAATTACGCTAATTACGCGAAACAATTGGTTTCGCAACTTAAAAATATAGCAGTTTTCAAGTTATCAGACACAGTTTCCCTTACCCACTTTATTAAGGCTATTGAGGGAGAGCCTGAAAAACCAATAAGTTTTTCTATTAAGATGAATTGGATATTTGTATCAACTTTTGGTTGATTGTTGCCAAATGTACAACGGTTCTTCGTCCGCTGCGTGTGAACTTTGCAACAATAGCGACAAAACGAAAAATAAATTTTTTAAGTCTCGATGTTTTGGTCAGCCCTTGAATAACTCCAGCAAAAATATTTAGCAGCCATTTATAGATAATATGAGCAACAGCCATTATTATCAGAAAGACAGTATTCTCTTCAAGGAAGCTGTGAGGCATTGAGTCCCAATTGAAATCGTTGTTTTGTATATCGAAAACCCGTTCACTGTCGCCACGTTTGTTGTAAAATATTATTGCTTCTTTTTCAGAAATATCCCAATCATTGGTAATAATGAACAGGTAGTTTTTAGCATCGTTTGTAAAAACCGATCTTTGCCCGGTTTTGTTTGGCATGCGGTAAGCGACAATACGGTGCTCGAATTTCCCAAATCGATATTTGAAACTGTTCACTTCCATGTCCTGGAAATTAATGGTGCAAGGTTTCCAATCCTCGGTATCGGCAGCCATTGTCAACAAGGTTTCTGAATTTGAAGCTCTTATTGAAAATAAAATATTTTCTCCGTGAAAATAGTCTGTAACTTCTTTTATATATGAGCCGCAGTCCATACGGGCATAGCGAGGCTTTACCCCTTTATCCGCTAATAGCTTTAATGCCCTTTTATGAGTTGATAGCTGTGCCGTTTTAACATTGCTGTTACCATTTCGTCCCTCGATATAAACCGGTATGTTTGAGATAGTAGCTACCCCAGGGAAATATCCCTTTTTGTTTTTGTAGCTATATTCCGCATCGTATTTGTCGGCAGCTATAAACTGGTGGTCAAAATCATAAACCAGCCCCTTGGCGTTAGGGTCAAGCTGCTTGAATTCTAGGGCACTGTCAACCAAAAGATTATTCATCCTGGTATTGACATTGATTTTATTTGTTATGCCCGGGGCTGTTTCTATGTACTCGCATGGCACAGAGAGTTCTTTGTCGCCTCGAAGGATTGTATCGGCAGAAGGTGTTGAAATCCCTTTAAGGTTCTTTAATGTGTTCTCTTTAAGATAATTTACATCTTCTGTGGCATTGCCGCCACAAAAAGCGGTATATATCCGGCTCAATAATAAATCAGAGTAATTATAGCCTATTGTTTTTACTCTTGCACCAAGTTGATTATCAATAAAATCAATTGCGCCATGTGCAAAAAGTTGCTTATGTATTAGGTGGATACCACCAAATGGCGTTACATTTGAATCGAAAATTTTAGTCACACACCTAAATAGGTGAAAATTTTCGAGACCTGCATTCACTTGCAGGTCTTATTTATAAAAACTTTGCTAGTTTTTGCTAAATATTTGTTGCGGAAGTAAGGTATTAAATAAATTACCTGTGTAACACGAAGACAATAGGGAAACATTTATTTTAGTTTACTATGTTTAAGAGTGATAAACTAACTATAGACGAGCATGGAATTAATATAATTTCTAACTACCTGCCTAAAGAACATATTGATTTTTCTAAAATATCAGGAATTAAAATAAGAAGAGAATACAGATTAAAATATTGGTATCTGGTATTATTAGTAGGAGTAGGGATAGCTTTCATTTTCTCGTTGTTGTTTTATAAGGCTATAACAGAGTTTCATTTTAAAATTGGAGTTGCAACAAATAATATTAGAGGATTACTTATTTTATGGATTGTTTTAATAATTTTAGTCCTATTTGGTACATTTAAAATACCCCACAGAAAAAGAGTTTATAAATATGATTCAACAGGATTTGCAACAAAAGAAATATTATATCAAGATGATAAAGTTGAGTTGACAGTGTTTAATATTAAAACCTATAAGAAATGAATATTCTTACAACAATAAATAAAGCTTGGAGTTGGCTGGGGATTTTGGCTACTGAAGTAATAAGAACCAATGAGTTTGGTAACATTATCTTTAAAACAGAAAATAATACATTTTGGCATATTTGTCCTGAAGAACTAAGTTGTAAATTAATTGCAAAAGATGAAACCGAACTCAATAATTTATTAAACGATGATGAATTCATTGAAGACTTTGAAATGAACTATCTTACTACGACTGCTAAGACAGAACTTGGAGAATTGCAGGACGAAGAAAAATATTGTCTAAAGTTACCTGCTGTTATCGGTGGAGAATATAAAGCATACAACATGGGTAAGATTACTTTTCCTGAGTTAATTCAATTTGCAGGAGATATTGCTTTTCAAATAAAGGATTTAAAAGACGGACAGCAGGTGAATCTAAAAATAATATAATTTTTTTAATAGAAAAGACATTATAATCATTGATAATCAGTATTTAAAAAAAAACTTAACGTTGATGATATAGAATCTGCTTTCAATATTGATTTAGTTAAGTTGTTAGTGGAATTGAAAAATATAAATGTTTAACTTGATAAAATACCACAATTAGTAATTAATACTACGTTTCTAAATCAACTTATTTATAAAAATACATTTGTTAATTTAGTTGGCTACATTATGAATGTAATATTGAATCATAAAGACAAGCTCAAGTTAATTTGGATTTTGATTAGTTTGTTAATTGCAATTTATGGTATTATTGAGTCAATAATTATATCCACAGATTTCTCATGAGACAAAATAATCCCTGGGCATTCGGATTGGTATTTCTAATGATTTTTGCGTACCTAGCCTATAATAATTTTGAGCTTCCTACTATTTTCTTTGGAGAAACAAAAATTGTTGCCGGAAAAATAATAAACATACAGGTAGAGCGTGATACAAGAGGTACTGGGTATGTTCAAAATATCAAATATGTTTACGCTGTGAACGGTAATTATTTACTGGATAAGAAAATTGTAGGTAAAAAATATGGAGTCCAGTATTTAGGTAATAATGTTAAAATAGAATATTCAGTAAAAAATCCACATAGGAATAAAGTTCTTGGGTTTAGAAAAATTTTTAGGACTACTAATAAAGAAACGTTTTTCGCGGCCAAGAAGGTAGGTTATTATCAAATTGACTTGATAAATGATATGTTTTTTTACACTGATTTTGCCGATTATGGCAAAATAATCGATGAGCGAATTGGCAGTTATTCATTAAAAGATGACACATTATTGGAAGTAACACCGTATATTTTTAATGGAAATAACCAATACATTAAATACTTAATGGTTTCTGATAGTTTAGGAGAAAAACAATTAGTAGAGTTAGGTTCAAATAGGGTATTCAGATGAAAACAATTTACAAGCAAAAATTTGTATACGGCTTTTTCTTGAAGGGAAAATAAAAGTACATCGACAGAATTATTAACTTAGATGGAGGCAGATCAAATAAGATAAATGAAAAAAAGCTAAATTCTTCAAAATAAAAAACTAAAGTGAATATATCTGGTAACTGGCAAGGTCAGAAAATAAACTAATGATGAATATTTTAAATTGATTTTTTTATTATTTCGACCAATTTCTATCAATCATTGGTGCGCTACAATTGGGACAAGTTTGATCTGGATTATTTGAAGATAAACCACGATTGTGTTTGTTGTATTCACATTGAGAATTAGGACAATAATAGTCGTAGATTTTTTTGTTTGAATTATCCATGATTTTTAGAGTATTATTAAGAAATGTTTCTTTTTTCAGTCAAAATATTTTGAAAAAAAATACGCAGATGCGTAAAAATTTTTATAATTTTGATTTAAAGTTTGTATAAAAGGAAGGACGAGTTTTAAACTCGTCCATAACTATAAATCAGAATTTCCCTGTAATGGTTCAGATTACAGGGATTTTTTATTTCTTCATCATAGTATTGTTCCCCCGTAGCAATCTAAATACTCCCTTAACAATTACAAGGGTGGTTATACTTGATATAACCATTGCCACTGAAAGTAAAATGGAAACAATCATACTAAATGATTTTTGGTTAATACTAAAACTATCAATTCCCAAAAAAAATACATGTCTATTATCATTTTGAGTTAATATAAAAAACTTCATTAAATTTTTTATAATACAAAGATATGACATATCAAAAGAATGGTTTTTCAAAATCAAGCTTACTTTCTGTCAATATTTCAACATTAAGTGTTGGAATTTTTTTTAATATTTAATTAACTGAATACAAAAGATTTAAATATTTATATTAACAATAAATCAATTATTTATAATCAAAAAATCAACTGTGTGGATATTAAAATTTATCTTACCTGATTTTTTTATAAAATTAGTATACCATCACATCAATGAACTCATTGACAAATGTATGTGATAAAAATAAATTTTATTTCAATCCATAGAATTGACTTATCAACATTAATTTCTAGTTTTCAACTTTTAAAATATTTTAATATGTTGTTATACAGTGGATTATGAAATATATTTCATGTGGTGTTTTGAGGTTTTTTGATTGTAATTAAATGAATATCAGCAATGTAAAATTAAAAGTTGATGGCGTTCAACTGGTTTAACATTTATTTTCGCTTCATAGTCATTTAGTTAGTTCCAATAACGAAAATCATCAATCAGTTTTTTACTAGATAAATTGTCTTTGTTAAATAATGGTAAAAGGATTTGTATCATCATTAAATATTCTAAGAGAGATTATTTAATATGGCTTAATTGATAGTTTGATAAAATTTTTTGTAAATTGTGTCAAATAAATGACGGAGTTATGGAATATTTAGTCAGAGACATATCAAAAAATATCATAAAAAAATTACAACCCAATAAAGTTGTAATAGTTTTTGGAGCCCGTAGGGTTGGGAAAACCGTTCTTGTTAAAGAAATACTTGGGCAAATAAATGAACCTGTTCTTACATTAAATGGTGAGGATATAAATGTTCATGATAAACTTGCAATTAGGAGTGTAGAAAATTATAAACAAATTTTAGGTTCATACAAATTACTTTATATAGATGAAGCGCAAAAAATTCCTGAAATTGGTTTAAAACTTAAGCTCATGATTGATGAAATAGATGGACTTAAAATTATTATTTCAGGTTCATCGTCATTTGATATACACAAAGATGCTGGAGAACCTCTTACGGGAAGAAAGTATACGTTTAATTTATTTGCTTTTTCAGAAAATGAATACAACCAGGTTGAAAATAATATTTCTAAAATAGACAAAGTAAGAGAAAGAATGGTTTTTGGTAATTATCCGGAATTATTGCATCTGCCAAACCGAGAAGATAAAATTGATTATTTAAACGAAATGGTTAGTTCATATCTTTTAAAAGACATACTTGTATATGAAAACATTAAGAACTCACAAAAGATATTTAATTTATTACGTCTCATAGCATTTCAAATCGGTGGAGAAGTTTCTCTGCAAGAATTAGGTAATCAATTAGGAATAAGCAAGAATACTGTCGAAAAGTATTTGGACCTGTTAAGTAAAGTATTTATACTTCATAAAGTTGAAGGTTTTAATAGAAACCTAAGAAAAGAAATAACAAAAAGTTCAAGATGGTATTTCTTGGACAATGGGATTAGAAATGCTGTAATTGCAAATTTTAATCCGCTAGAATCTCGAAATGATATTGGAGCTTTGTGGGAAAATTATATGATATGTGAAAGGTTAAAATATCAGGAATATCAAAGGGTAATTTCAAATAATTATTTTTGGCGCACATACGATCAGCAGGAAATAGATTGGGTTGAGGAGAGAGAGGGTTCTTTATTTGGTTATGAGTTTAAATGGAAAGAAAACAAAGTTAAAATCCCAACACAATGGAAAAACGCATATCCTGATGCTTCATTTGAAGTGATTAACAAGGATAACTTTGGTGAATGGCTGAAATAATTATTAAATCATGCAGTATTATTTTGCAGGTTTATCGCTAGTAAGTTTAATCAAAAGAATTCCTCGAGGCTCTGCCTCGGGGTGTAGAGGAAAGTTTGAAAACCTAAAGGTTTTCATGACGCTTTGAAAAAGCGTAAATTTATTGCATGAGTGAGCATATTATAAAGAGACATAATAAAACGCTATTACTATATCATATAGTTTGTCCGATGAAATATCGTAGAAGTGTAATAAGTAAAGAGATAGGTGAGACCCTAAAAGAAATTTGTATGCAAATTTCAGAACGTTATGAAATACATTTTGTTGAAGTAGGTTATGAATCTGATCATGTTCATTTCTTAGTTCAAAGTGTTCCAAACCTAAGTGTTTCAGAGATTGCACGAACTATAAAAAGTATAACTGCCAAACAACTTTTTCAACGTCATCCAGAAATTGAGGCAAAATTATGGGGAGGTAATTTTTGGTCAAGCGGTTATTATGCAAATACAGTTGGTCAGTATGCAAATGAAGAAGTAATACGTAGATATGTTGAAAGTCAGGGCAAAGAAAAGGAATATAAAAAGATATTTGTTCAGCAACTTACGCTCTTTTGATACCTCGGGGCTCTGCCCCGGGTTAGTTCATTTTACCCCGCAGAATAAACAACCTTCCCCCTCTTTATCGTTTTCTGTATAGAAATTTTATTATCGGTAAAGGAAAATAGAACTAAGTCAGCATTGTTGCCAGGTTTTAAAGCGAGATTATTAATTTTAGTTAATTCAGAAGGTTTTGTAGAAGCCATATTCCAGGCATCTGACAATTGAACTCCCATATGACTAATTAAATAATTAATACCATGAGTAATTGGTCTAGCAGAGCCTGCCAGAAGTTCGGGATTGCTTTCTAAGTATAGTTTTCCTTTATCATTTAGTATAACGTCTCCCCCTATTATTGAATGATATCTTCCTGGTTCAAAATTCAGGAATTTTGTGCTGTCGCTAATTAAAATTAGTTTATCCTGTTTTAATTTAAGGATTACCTTTAAAAGTTGATCGGAAAGGTGGAAACCATCGGCGATAATGGTTGTCCATAATCTGTCTTCTGTTAGTTGTTCCCAGAAAAAATTATTGCTTTTGCTGAATGATACCTGGCAGCCATTTCCTAAATGAGTTGAAAGTTCGGCTCCTGCATCAACTGCTTTTGTTATCTGTTCAGGAGAGGCAGCTGTATGTCCAATTGAAACCAGAATATTATTTTTTAAGCATTCTTGTATAAGAGATTCTGTGTTTTCCCATTCTGGTGAGAGTGTTATTAATTTTATTTTTCCTTTAGCCGTGTCTTGCCATTCTTTTAATAGATTCCAATCAGGAGGTTTTACAAAATCAGCACAATGTGCTCCTCTTGCTTCGGAATTGGTTGATATAAACGGGCCTTCTAAATGTATTCCTCCTATAGATTCCTCAATCCATGGGTAGGTTTCGCATGCTTTGTTGATGTTTTTTATTTCTTCATTGATTGCATCATCAGAATTTGTAACGAGGCAAGGAAAATATGTAGTGACTCCATGCTCGAATTCTAGGCTTGTCATTTCAACAATATCTTCCGGGAAAATGTTAGTGGTATTAAAGTCGAATCCGGATATGCCATTTACCTGAAGATCGATTAAACCCGGCCCGACAAATGGTAAATCTGTTTTATTTGTTGTCTCAAGACTAGTTATGTTATCGATGATGCCATTTTTAATAATAATTTTAATTGGTGTTAGTGTTTTGTAGTCAATTGCTTCTAATTCCAAATCTTTCATTTGCCTTAGTTTTTAGTAAAACTTATTTTAGGTGGTTGGTTTGCATAATGTCTTATTCAAAAAAGTCGTTTGTCTCTGGTTTTATAATCCCATACAAAATATATCCAGTTAATGAGGTTATCACCGGGAGTCCTACTTCCCAGGCCAGGCTTACATTATCTAAAATTTTTGTAATTATAAAAGCGGTTAGTCCGCATATGATGGAAAGCAAAGCAGCCCGCGAACCACTTCTCCGAAAGACTTTTAAAAGGCCTAATATCATAGGAACAGCTATGGGTCCGAGTAGTGCTGCAAACCAGGATACGATTAAACCAAATACTCCTCCAAATTTGTCTGAATTAATAGCGATGATTATTGTAATAAAGGTAAATAAGAAAGTTGTTATCCTAGCTATTCGTAATCTTTTTGTAGGTTGAAATTCTTTAATTGCCGGAAAAACAACAGTAAGAATATCCCTTGAAATCACGGCAGAAACTGTGTTTGAATCGGAGGATGTCATAGAAAGGGTATTGGCAAACATCGATGCCAAAACGAGCCCTATTAATCCTGAAGGGAGAAATTTCAACGCCATCATGCCGTATGTAAGTGTCGGATCCGCCAGGTTAGGAAAAAAGATCGGCGCAGCAAACATTGGGAACAGTAAGATAAGAGGCCATAACAGGTATAATGCAGAAGATAATAATCCTGCCTTTCTTGCCTGCGAAGAATCAGCCGATGAGATAAACCGCGATGCCAGGTTCCATGTGCCACCACTATAACTAAAAAAGTTAATAATGAGCATGGCAAGAGCAAACCCCAGTGTGTAAGGTTCTACAAATGCATGAGAATTGGTTTCAGGCAATCTGTCCCAAACTGTAAACACGCCACTAAATCCATCGCCTAATTTCATTAGTATAACAACGAACATTGTAATCCCAGCGATTATCTGAATCGTAAATTGAGCAAAATCATTCCATACATCTGCCCATAATCCGCCAATTGTTATGTAGATTAGAGAAACTCCCCCGGCTAAAATTATTCCATAAATAATAGGTGCACCTGTAAAGACATTTAGAAGAACAGCTATTGCTGCCAGTTTTCCTCCTATATCAAAAATTTTTATGATAACACCGCTCCATGCAATTACTTGTTGCGTTACAAGATTATATCTTACGAGGAGGTATTCAGTTGGAGATTGAATGCTGAGTTTTATCCTGATCGCTGCCCATTTGGGGGCAATAAGTAAGCTGCCAATAAAGGTAGCCAGGGCAACACCAACTGCCCACCATACATACAATGTTAATCCGTGTGTATAAGCGATTCCTGCATAAGCAACAAATACAGCCCCACTATAACCGGAGACATGGTGTGATACCCCGGAAAGCCACCAGGGTAATTTTCCTCCTGCCGTGAAAAAATCAGCAGAGTTTTTTACCCGTCTGAAAGCCCAGGCTCCAATTAGAATCAGTAAAACAAAATACATTCCCAGTACCGACCAGTCTAAAAACCTCATAATGTGTTTATCTATTTAGAATAATTGTGCGTTTTATTTTTATTTAGCTGATGAAATTTTTAATTCTTCATTCAGAAACATAGTTGCATATCTTTTCCCAAGTATTCGTTGAGACTCTGAAGTGAAATGTGCAGGATCATTCGGAAAACCTTTCAGCTCATTGCTTCTTACAACATATGAATAACCATCTTCTTTTGCGACTTCATGTATAGAAGAGTTGATTGCATTCCACTTTGATTTTTCTTTTCTGTCGTTAGAAAATTGACCTATTTCTCCCATGATGATGGGTAAAGAGTTGTCTCCGACTTCCTGTCTGAAATTTTGAAATAATTTTTCGAGACTCTCTTTATAGGTATCTGTCATTCCTTTCATTGCATCTGTTTCTCCCTGATGCCATAGAATCCCTTTAATCGTTCCATAATTTTCTGCAAACTCTACTTTGCTTTTAAAATTACTGTACAATTGAACTCCATTAAAAAGAGAATCGTTCAGCCATTGTTTAACAGAACTGCCTCCAATAGCGGTTGGGATTAATGCTATGGTTATCGAATCAGGTATATTCTGGATTAACGTTCTTCCAAATTCCAAACCACAATCAAGCCCTGATATTTTAGGCTGGTAAAAATGAAGGGGCTCTTTAGCATAAATCCATTTGTAATTGCTATCGAGCGTTAATATTTGTTTGTTGGGAATTGTGTCCCTGGGTTCAACAATGCCCCTGCCAGCCATGTTTGATTGACCGGCCATAATAAAAATCCAAAGATTTTCTTTTGACGGTAAAGATTCCGGATATTCTACTTTTTGGGGAAAGTCTTTTTTTCGTTCATCTGTATTTTGTAGGGTGTTAGCCTTAAGTTTGTTGTAAATAACATTTAACTTCTGATTTCTTAAGAAGTTTTGTTCTTCAATCTCTGCATCTGTAATAAATCCTTTATTTAATTCAGCAAAACGGATGTCTAATTTTTTAGCTTCGACAAATAGGCGTTCAAATTTTGGCAAAAGTTCAGCTACATCTTCTCGTGTAAAATCTTTTGAGTTGTATACAGCTTCCAGTTTTTTAAATGCAAGATAATATGCCCTTAAATCCAACATTAATCTAAAATGTTCAAATTCTTTTTTGTTGTCTGTAGGATTTAATTCATTTATTTTTTTGCGGGTAATTTCTACCGTTGCTTGCATATCGGATATTGATTTACTGATTGTAGGTTTTCCTTCTGAAATTAACTCAGGAGGAATGGTAATTATCTCCCAGAACTTTTCACCATCTGATTTATTGAATCCAAAGCGTTCTTTGGTATAGTTTAAAACAAATTCTTTTTGATTAAGTGGTTCTTGCTGGTTTAATGATTGAGCATAAGCTGCAACAAGGAAGCGAAAACCAGATAGGGGATATGTGTTTCTAATTTGAATCATATCTACAGGTTCATATCCTACATCCCAGACAAATCCATATAAACCCGATGTAGACCAGGAAGTCATTATCATACCTTCGTAATCTGCTTTTCTGGAGTAAGGGATAAAATCGTGAAGGTTATTAATATGTTTTTCCCAGTCTGTTACATACCAATTGTCAGGGTGACTTCTTAATGCAGGAGCGCCCCAGAATTTTAACCCTTTTTCTTGTAGTTCATTAATGTTTCCGAAATAATTTGTATTCCAGCCGTAGTTCCAGTCAACAAAAATAGTTTCCTCAGGTAGTTCGTTTGCTGCTTCAGGGTGACTTAAAACAATATCAGCCCACATTACGGGTTTTTTGCCCAGGCTGGTAACAATGTTGCACATCATTTTCATATAGTCAACAAAGAGTTTGGATTTTCCTTCTTCCTCAACCTTTTTTGCACATTCTTTACAATGGCCAAGTAAGCGGGTTTCATCGCCACCAATATGAATATATTCTGATGGATGCATTGATGCCATATCAGTAAATAGTTCGGCAAATAAAATGCTGTCTTCCGTGGTTTTTAAAGGACATACCTGCGAAATATCCTGCCTATCTTCTTTCAGATGGATATATCGATCGTTTCTTAAAATGTATTCAACATGGCCAAAACATTGTTGAAGAGGAATAACATCAATACCCAGTTTTTGACAATGGTCGATGAACTCTTTTATTTCTTCGCGTGTGTATGCAAGATCATTAGATATTGTTACATGCTTCTCATAGGGGTAAGCAGCTTCCCATTCCATTACAATTGTATTGATTCCAAAATCGGCCAATTCAATGGCAAAGTCTTTTAAGGCTTGAATTGTCATTACCTGAATTCGGAGATCGATGTGAAAACCTTTTATTTTAAAATCAGGAGAATTGGTATTTTGTGTCGTGTAAAATGTATTTGCATTAGCAGTAATTGTTAAAGCAAATATTGTTAGCAGGATTAATGAAAATATTTTATTTGATTTCATAATTGTAAATTTTAAATCGCAAATCAACTTTTTGAATTGAAAACATCAAATGACTTTTGAGTTTTAAAGCCCCAAAGTTCTAATTCTTTAGCCTCTTGGTTTTTTATTAATAGTATAGATGCTTCGCCATTTTGTTTTAAGAGTCGAAGTCCTATTCCTTTTTCTGTTTCTTTTTGTTCAATCTCTGTTGAGGTAAATTCTTTCTTTTGAGGCATTAAAATAAGAACTGAATTTGCATTGCCTTTTTTATTGAATTTATAAGTCGCTATTGATGCTTTTTTTCCTTCTCCATCAACACTAACTAAACCTTCTGCAACGATTAAATTGTTGTTTAATTCTGTGTTTGCTTGTGATATTTCTAATGGAGTATCATTGAAAACTTTAATTGTTTTAGTTTCTTGTTCTATGCATATCTCCATAGGAGGGAAATGTAATAGAATTTCATATGTATGTTCTTCTGTTGAATTAAAATTATCATGAATTACTAAAAATTGTTTTTGCACAAGAACTATATTACGACTCCATAAAACATTTGAATTTGCTGTTTCACTTGGTGGAGATGTCATCTTACATGAAATTAATGAGTCGTTTTCTACCCATTCTGTTATTGTGTTTTGTGTTTTTCTTCTCCCAACCCAAAGATTGTCTGAGGATGTTTCTTTATCACTTTTGCCATCTATTATTACTGTGTTGTGGGCCTGTGACGTTCTATACCAATTTACGAGTTCTGGTTTATCATAATTGCAGCATCCACTGTCAACCAGAAGAGGTTTGTTATTATACCAGGCAGTGAAACTTAACCTGCCCGCATGGGAATGTGCTCCGATATCTTTTGCCGGATTTGCCAAAGCGTACCATTTATTGTTCTCTAAATTTCCTCTAATTACACCTATTTGTGTATCGGGGAAATATTTCGAAGCATCAGGATTTATAGCGATTTTTGTGTCTGCTGTTTTATTTAAGAGTTCAATACTTGCTAAAACCGGCATCTCGAAAGAATCATTTACAGGAGGCATAGTTCCATTTGGTTGAGCTGTAAGAGCAAGAAATTCCCCCATTTTTTCAAGCATAGGTAATGTGTTTAATGGAGGCTCAATATTATTTTGGGAACATAAAAGATAAGCATCCCGAAAAATATGTGTTTCAAAAGGGTAGTAACCAAACATCTGTTCAACATTTCCTCCGTCCTTATAAAAAGCGTGTTCAAGATGATGTTCGAGTATTTTTTTTCCTGTCTGAACTAGTTTTTTAGCTCCTTTCAAAGTTGGATATAAAATTCCCAGGTATAACATTGCAAGGGCACCATGAGACTGATGATTAAATTCATTTAATTTTTGTTTTCCAAATCCGGAAAGTAATATCTCAGCATGCTCTCGTAATGAATTAGTAATTGTGTTTTTTTGTTTCTTCGATAATGCATTTTCTGTTAAAAAATAACACCATGACCAGTGAATAGACCGCCAGGCTACCTGCATGTCTCTCCAATTGTAGGTTCTTTCGTGAGAATCAGCTAGCCTGGGATTGTCTATTGTCCATTTCTCAATAAAAACCATCATATCATTAACAAAAGAAGTATCCTTTGTTAAATGATACATGCGGGCAAATGATGGTAAGAAATAGAACCGATTTAACCAAACACTTTTTTCTATCTCAGTTTTTTCAAAAAGTTCCCAATCAATAGGATTCCCATAAGTTTTATTTAAAATGCCATCTCTTATTTTCTGAACAATTAGTTTGTCTTCTTCAGTCTTTAATATTTCCATCTGAATAAATTTTCCTCCCTGATCTTTGGGGATAAATTCTCCGATGTTATAGTTCTCTGTAAATTGAGAAAAAGGGAAGGAAACCTGATTCAATGAAGATTCTATATTTAAAATTTCATACAAGTTATTCCCATATGTTGCCGAATTCAGAATAAAGAGACCGGCACTTCCTCCAGCTATGTTTTTTATAAAGGTCCTTCTTTTTGATTTCATTCAATTTTTTTTTTGAAGATAGAGATTACTGCTCTGTAAAAATGGAAAAGACATTTTAAAAGTTTGGACGAGGGGGGATATCCTCGTCCAAACGGGAGAGCACACTATACTAACAGGTGAAAATCTACAGGCTTAGATAGACCACATCTTTTGTAATATGGATAACTCCATTTGTTGGTTCAAGATTTGATGTTATTACTGTCCAGCTTTTATTTGTTCCGTAATTAATAACAACCTGGTAATTACTATTATGAGACAAGTACATTATTTCGCCATTTTCTGTATCATATGCATTCGGACTGTCATTGGTAACGTCAAATAGTTCAACGTTTTGAAAATTGACAGCAGCTTTGACAATATGATATTTTAACATGTCCTGCAAGTCTGCAACCGGAATTTCAGAAACGCCAGAGATAGAATTTGTTTTAAAATAATCCCTGAAAGCAGAATTTCTTGGAATAATGAAAGTTTTTGCTTCAGAACTTGAATAAAGACCGGATAATCCTGCTGCATTAACTGCTTCTTCCATTAGCGATAAAGAATCTGATTGTTGGATGTATTCCCAGGCTGTCATGCCAAGTTCTCCTCCTTGGTTGCTTGATTCATATTCAAAATCTGGTTGGATTTCACATCTTACCATCAATAATAGTAGAGGCAATGATGCTAAAAGCACAATATAACTTCTTCCTATATTATATCTTGTTTTTTTCATTTTATTATTTTTTAGAGTATACACAAATCATTAGTTGATATTTCTTTGATGATTATTTGTAATAATCATTCTGTTCCAGATTTGGATTCTTATTCAAAGCGTTAATATGAATAGGCCAAACAAGATTACCTTCGTTACTTAATCCATTAATAGGGCCCATTGTCGATATGGCTCTTCCTGTTCTTACAAGATCAAACCATCTTTGGCCTTCAAAGCATAATTCAATAGAGCGTTCATGTAATATTGCTGATTCTAAATCGCCATACATGGAATTTGCAGCAGTTTCATCAGCAAAAGGAGTTAATCCTGCTCTTTCTCTAATTGTATTTAATAGTTCAAGTGCTTCTGTTATATTTGCACTACCTCCAACTTTATAAAGTGCTTCTGCACGCAATAACATGATGTCTGCAAGCCTGATAAGTACAATGTTTTGTTCTGAAGCAGAGGCATCTTCGTCGCTTATTCCTCTGCCAAGGAATTTCCAAATTGCTTTAGGTTCAGCTAATGTTGTATCGTATACATAGTCTATTCGGAGATCTTCAGGTTCATAAGATGCTTTAAATCTATCTGATGGAGTAAAGATTGCATAAGAACCAATAGCATAAAGAGTTCGTAATGAGTTAGTCTGGGTTGAGTTGTATCCAACTTCAAAAATACTTTCGCTGGAATATCCGCTTGTAAATATGCCAGACCAGCCATCCATTGTAGTTTCTAAACTATAAAGGCCATTGTCTAAAACTTTTTTTGATGTGGTAAGGGCATCACTGTATTTTTTTTGCCACATATAAACTTTTGTTAACAAAGCATTTGCTGTTCCCTGTGTGAACATTATCCTGTCTTTGTCACTATTAAATTTATCAACACAATTATTGGCGGCATACACTAAATCTTCTTCTATTTGATTAAGAATAGTTTCTTTATCTGTTTTAGTAACATTTAATTCTTGATCGACAGAAGTGTAAGGTTCAGTAATAAGTGGGACATCACCCCAAACCTTTACAAGATAGAAATATGCTAAAGCTCTCATACCCCGGGCTTCTCCGATATAACTGTTGCCGTCAGGATCGTCATCGCCATAAACATCGGGAATATATTTAATGGCATAATTGGCCCTGCTTATTAAAGTATAAAGAGAAGTCCAGTCTGCTGAGCTTGCAGCATCGTTAAGGTTGTTGTCTAATAAAGTTAGGCCTTCTCCTGTTTGTTCTGTTTTTACATTATCTGCACGTCCTTCTCCCCAGTAGCTGAAATTTATTTTGAATACAGATTGGGCTGCCTGGTAAACACCGTATATGCCGGCCTGGACATCGCTTGTTGTTTGGTAGAAACCTTCGCCGGAGAAGCTGCTAACAGGTTCCTTGTCAAGTATGTCGTCTACGCATGAGGATGCGAGAGAAGTGATTAAAATCGCAAATATTAACTTAATATATATCGTTTTCATATTTTCTTTGTTTTAGAATTGAATATTTAAACCAACAATGAATGTGCGACTCTGTGGGAAAGAACCATCATCTACGCCAATTTGTAACCCGCTGTATGAACTAACATCAGGATCGTAGGCTGTGTAATGAGTAAATGTAAGTAAGTTCTGTCCTGTAGCATAAACACTTAAGCCTCCCATTTTTAATTTGTCGATAACATTTGCAGGGAAATCATAAGATAAGGTCACGGTTTTTACTTTGATATATGAACCGTCTTCAATCCATCGGTCAGAGACTCTTAAGTATTCATTTCTTAAAGGATCGTTTCTAATCGGTTTTGGATAATTAGTAACATCACCTTGCTCTCTCCAACGATTTAATGCATCTGTTGAAACATTGTTGTAAGCAAAAACCCAATTTCTCATTCTGTTTAGGTTGCTGTAAATGTCATTTCCATAAGAAAATTGCAAGAATACATTTAGGCTGAAATTTTTGTATGAGAAGTCGTTGTTAAATCCACCGGTGAAGATGGGTTGGGCATCTCCGATTATTTGTTTGTCTTCATCGTCTATAACATTATCGCCATTAAGATCATCCCAAATTGGATCCCCGCCTTCGAATAGGTGTCCGGAAGAAGATCCCATTCTTACTTCATTAACATTGTCTTCATCCCGTGAGTAGACACCTAGGAATTTCCATCCATAGAATGTTCCTATTGATTCCCCTTCTTTAAGAATATGGTATGTCCCATTTTGAATGTATCCATTTGTAAGTACTTTCTCAGGTAAGCTAACAACTTCATTTTGGTTGAAACTCATGTTTAGGGATGAACTCCAGGAAAAATCACCAGTGAAGTTGTGAGTAGTTAAAGAAAATTCAAATCCTTTGTTTTGAACCTCCCCAACATTCTGTGTTACACTTGAAAATCCGGTTGTTTCCGGAACTGGTACGTCGAACAATAGGGAAGAAGTTTTCTTTAGATAAATATCTGCAACAAAAACTACTCTATTCCTAAACATCGATAAATCAAGCCCGGCATTGTATTGTGTTGTTGTTTCCCAGGTTAGCCCATTGTTAGGCATAACTGTTGGGACAGCACCTGAATAATCAAGGAAACTTACCAATCCGAATTCGCCTTGGGCAGCATAATTGCCGATGGCTTCATTTCCAGTCTGGCCATAGCTAACCCTGATTTTACCATCGTCGAGTAAACCAAGGCTGCTCATAAATGTTTCGTCAGAGAATCGCCATGCTGCTGAAGCAGATGGGTAATAACCAAACCTGTTGTCTTTACCAAACCTGGAAGAACCGTCAGCCCTGAAGTTGGCTTCAAACAAGTATCGTTCTTTAAAATTGTATCCAAATCTTCCAAAGAATGAAACTAATCCATGTTCAACAGTAGTATTTACACTCTGATTTGAAATTGTACCTGCCCCATTTAAAGTAGTGATATTATCACTTGCAAAATATAACCCATTTAGGCCAGTAACTTCTTTTTTCCATTCTTGTTGGCTATGTCCTGCCAGAATAGTGATTTGATGTGAATTGTTAAAAGACTTTGTATATGTCAGGTAATTCTCATTAGACCAGGTGAAATTTGTTATTGCCCTAACTGCACCAGTGTTATATCCATCTCTATAATCTACTGTCGTTGGGTAAAATTCATCTTCTTTCATCGAAATAAAATCGATACTGACATTTGTTTTAAATTTTAATCCTTCTATTATTTCATATTCCAGGTATTGATTACCTATTATCCTGTTGATCGTATTTAGGTGGGTTGTTTCTTCAGCTAGTGCAACAGGATTTCGTTTTCCATTAAAATAATTAATAGGAGTGCCATCAGGATAAGTAAGCGAGTAAACAGGTGGCCTTACTAAAATCGATTGGACCAAACTATTATTTCCTTCTCCTCCGGCATTTATACGATTGTTTTTGCTGTGAGTGAACGATAAACTTTGCCCTATTCTTAATTTTGGGGTAGCTTCAAAATCAGTGTTAAGACGTGATGTAATTCTTTTGTAATTTGAGTTTAATATAATTCCGTCTTGATCAAGCGCTGATGTTGTTAAAGCATAAACTAGCCCATCTTTACCTCCTGTAACAGAGATATCTGCTTGTTTCTGTTGGGCTGTTCTATACATTACGTCCTGCCAGTCTACATCTCCTGTTAACATTGGGTTAAGAGAATCTGCGGCAGTCCAGTGAAGTTCTGTCGGATTAGTATAACCCCAATACGTATCGTAATTTTTATAAGTATCTTTCATTAAATCTCTCCACTGAGATGCATTTAACACACTTAGTTTTCGTGGTAATTCACTTATTCCTGTTGAAAGATTAATATCAATATTTGCTTTTCCTTCTTTTCCTCTTTTAGTTGTTATGAGGATAACTCCATTGGCTGCTCTTGAACCATAAATAGCAGTTGAAGCACCATCTTTTAGAATTTCTATTGATTCGATATCTTTTGGGTTGATATCTGCAAGAGGATTGAGGCTATGTTGCTCCCAGCCATTTAAGTCGGATAATGAAGAGGTTTCAATAGGGACACCATCAATAATATATAAAGGAGTGTTCCCTGCATTTAAGGTTGAATGGCCTCTAACGGTTATGGATATTCCATCTCCGGGAGCACCCGAGTTGGAAACAACATTTACCCCAGAAACTCTACCTTGCATAGCTGATAATACATCTTTGATAGGAGTTTTCTGGATTTCATCACTCTTAACTGAAGCAATAGAACCCGTTAGATCTCTTTTTTTCATGGAACCATATCCCACAACTACTACTTCTTCAAGAGATTCAATGCTGGGAACTAATTTAACATCAATCTTAGTTTGGTTTTGAACCTGTACTTCCTCATTGTTGTATCCAATGAATGAAAAAATAAGTGTTGATTCACCTGATTGGACATCAATTTGGTAAGAACCATTAGCATTAGTTACTGCACCCATTGATGTGCCTTTAATCTGAATATTTACACCCGGGAGTGCATTTCCGTTTTCATCGGTAACATTGCCGGATACGGTGATTTGTTGAGCGTTTAGCTGTAAAAAGCTAAATAGTAGGGTACACAAAACAGCAACTTTTTTTGCTGCTGAAAACCTGGTTAAAAATTTTTTTTTCATAGGCTTTTACTTTAAAGATTTAGTCTGCAAAAAATTGTTATTATTATGTAGAGATTCACATTCTAAATTTTGTTAGTATAAGTTTGCCCATATGTATATTGGTAGTATGATACAGAGTACTCCTTAATAAAGTATTCCCCTCTCTGTATAATACAAGTGTTTTTTAACCGCTGTTTATAGTTTGCATTTTAAATTTGTTCTATCATGTTATTAAAAATATTCTCCATGGCAACTGCAACTGCTCCAAGAATGCCAATATCATTTCCTAGTTCGGAAATTTCAATTTTTGTTTTTTTGCAGATTTGTTGTATGCTATAAATGTTTAAGGCTTGTTGAATTGGAGTGGTAATGTATTGTTTTGCATTTGCAATTACTCCACCAAGAACTATGAGTTCGGGATTAAATAATTGAATAAGTATTGCAATCCCCTTACCTAAGTTTGCCCCAATTTCTGAAAGAATATTCAATGAATATTGGTCGCCTTTTAATACTGCTTCCAGCACTAATTCGGGAGTTAGGTTTTCTGTATTATCTTGACTTAGTGTTTTTAATAAAATACTTTTATTTTCTTCGATGCCTTTTTTTGCAAGTTTCACTAATGTAAAACCGGATGCTATTGTTTCCAGGCAGCCTGTTTTTCCGCAAGGGCATAATTCCCCGTCTTCTGCCATTGGAATATGGCTAAATTCGCCTGAAAAACCTGTTGAACCCCGATAAAGTTTCCCATCTATAATTATTCCTAAACCAATTCCCCAATTTAAAGAAATAACCAAAACATTTTTTTTGTCTTTGGCAAGGCCAAAACGATACTCAGCCAGCGCAATGGATTTTGCAATGTTTTCTACAAAAACGGGTGTGTTGAATTTAGACTCAAGTACTTTTCTGATGGAATGCTCTTTATCGTTTAGATATGTGTAATTTATTCCTTTGCGGGAATTTACAAGGCCGGGCATTACCAACCCAATTCCAAGAATTTTTGTTTCATCTAAACCTGATGATTTAATGACCTCTACTGTGTATTTGTGTAGAAGTTCGCATGCTTTCATAAGCTCTAGGTCTTTGATCGGAAGAGGGAATTCTTTAATGCCGGTTATATTGTTATTATCGTTGCAAAAAATGGCGATTTTAGTTGAATATCTTCCTATCTCAATTGCAAGAACATAAAATGTTTCTTCTTTAAGCGCATATAAATCTGGTTTGCGACCTCCAACAGAGGGACCTAATCCTTTTTTTTCTATTATATTGGCTTCAATAAGTTCGTTAATAATATTTGTTGAGTTTGGTGTGCTAATTTTAAGATTTTTGCAAAAATCATTAATTGTTTTAGGTCCATTCAAATACATATAATTGATAGCCTTAAGTTCTCGAATGTATTTTTTTTTCTGAGGCATACCATTCGAAGCTTGAATAGACTTTTTTGTATTTGTGAAATAAGACATAATTGAAAATTTACAAAAAGATTAAACAAATAAACAAAAAAATAGTTTAATAAAATAATAATAATAAATATTTTTTATTAAATACACATTGTTAATGAAAAATAATTAACAACTAATGAAGGCTATTGCTTGTTAAATGGAGATTATAAGAAAAGCTGTGAATGTGTTTTCTTCTTGTTGATGATGAGGGGTTAAGTAATGTATAAAGAAATAGATTATAAACGAGTGGATTTGTGCTATCCAATAACACTTAATAATTTAAGTAATTCTTCGTTTCTAACTGCTATTTTTTTTCGATCAACATCAATAATTAAATCATTTTTCATCTCTATAAGTATTTTATTAACACTCTCAAGAGAGATACAAGCTAAATCAGCAATATCTTTACGTGTTATGTGGCTCATAACATCTTCTTCTGAAAGTTTGGGGTCGCTCAGGTAAAGCAAAGCTTCTGCAAGTCTGCCATGGTTGTTCCTGGATCCTATAAGGGATATTTTTTTATAGATATTAAGTAATCCTACTGATTGATGTTTTATTATTATTGAGTTAAATTCTGTGTTGTTTTTAATGAATTGCTTTACAGCAAATGCTTTAATGAGACAGACAGTAGTATCTTTCAAAGCGGTTACGGTAAAAGGATAATAATCTATCATTTCTATTGTAGACAGGCCTATAAAATTTCCGGCGGAGATTATATCAATTATTATTGTTTTATTATTTTTTGTTTCAATAGTGATTTTTACTAATCCGGAATGGACGAATATAATATGATCTGCAAAACTTCCTTGTTTAAAAATAGTTTCTCCTTTGTTATAGCGAATGTCTTTTTTATTCTTTTTTAGAAGCTCTATTTCTTCATTAGAAAATATTCTGTCTCCTGTGCATATTGTTAAACAGTTATTACAGTTTATTTTCTCCGCAGTACCCTTCATAATTATTTGTCAATATATGTGTCTTAAAATGTTTACTAAAAAAATAACTAATGATTATTAGTTAATGGTAAAATTACTTTTCTCGTTTAGTAAATATACAAATATAATATTGGGAAATTTTACATTTTGTTTGGTTTTATTACTTGGCACTATTAGATCTATGTAATTATTATGTAGGTAACTTTAGTATTGGACAAAAAATGCTAAAGAAAACAATTATGAAATTCAGGGATTTAAGAATAAGTGCAAAATTAAGTGTAGGGTTTGGTGTTCTTATCTTTATTTTACTCGTTATCGGGGCTGTTGCAATAGTTAATATGAGAAATATTTCCCAACATTCCAGATGGCTTTCACAAGAATATATTCCTGAAGTAGATGTATCTAATAGAATTGAGCGGTCTGCTCTGCAAACAATGTATACTATGAGGGGGTATTCATACAGTAGTGAGGCTGGATATCTTACGTTGAGCAAGGAGAAATTAGCAGAAATAAAAAAAAGTATTCAAGAAGCCCAGCAGTTAGCAGGCAAATCAGAGAATTTGGATGTGTTAAGAGAATTTCTTGATGAAATCTCTATGTCTGTGAGAACCTACGAAGAGTTGGCAAAACAAACAGAAGAAAAAACAAACTCCCTAGAGAAAGAATATCAGGTTATGGTTGATGCTGCTGGTTTGTATCTGGATGCCAGTGAAAAATACCTGGATAACCAATACAAACTAATGGCATTAGAAATAAAAGAAGAAAATGCCAGTCAGGTTAGACTAGAAAAAATACAGTTGATTAATTCAATATTGCACAATGGAAATGCAATGCGTATAGAAAATTTGAAGGCTCAGGCAAGGAGAGAACCTGGAATGCTAGAATCCGCGTTAACTAAGTTTGATGTTATTGATGAATTGATAGATAAGATATTGAATGTTTCTAATAGTAAAAGTGATCGAGACCAGGTAGGTGATATTAAAACAGCAGCTGACATGTATAAAGGGGCTATTGTTAACTATTTGGACGATTGGAAAAAGAAAGAAGAACTTAATGAAGAAAGAAATATATTGGGGGAATCATTATTGACCCGTGTTGAGGAAATATCAATGACTGGTATTCAGAACACACTTGAAATATCAGAATCTGCTACAGGTAAATTAGATAAAGCTAGTGCAATTATGTCTTTTGGTGTGATTGCTGCTTTATTACTTGGTTTTGTTTTTGCTATAATTATTACACGATTGATAACGACTCCAATAAAAAAAGGTGTTTTGGCTGCGAAACAGATTGCAAAAGGAGATTTACGAATTAATATAGATATAGATCAAAAAGATGAGATTGGTGATTTAGCTAAAGCGTTACAACTTATGGTAAATAAATTAAGAGAAGTTGTTTCCTCAATAAAAAATGGGGCAGAGAATATTTCTTCTGCAAGTTTACAATTAAGTTCAAGTTCACAGTCTATGTCGCAGGGGGCATCAGAGCAAGCCTCGTCTGTAGAGCAGATCTCAACTTCAATGGAAGAGATGGTTTCTAACATTCAACATAATACGGATAATGCGATACAAACGGAAAGTATTGCATCTATATCCTTAATTGGGATAAAGGAAGGAAACGGCTCAGCCCAGGTTTCAATTGAATCGATGAATAAAATAGCAGAAAAGATCAACATAATTAATGATTTAGCATTTCAAACAAACATTTTAGCATTAAATGCTGCCGTTGAGGCTGCAAGAGCCGGGGAGCATGGGAGGGGTTTTGCTGTTGTGGCCGCCGAGGTGAGAAAATTAGCAGAGAGAAGTAAAATAGCTGCCGATGAAATAAATGATTTATCTGTTAAAGGTGTTAAGATTTCTGAGGAAGCAGGGGAAAAACTTATGAATGCAATACCGGAAATTGAGAAAACAGCTAAACTGGTTCAGGAAATAGCAGCAGCCAGTTCAGAACAAAATTCCGGGGCAGAACAGGTGAATAGTGCAATTCAACAATTAAATATAATTGTGCAACAGAATGCCGCATCTTCAGAAGAAATGGCAACAAGTTCAGAGGAACTTTCAAGCCAGGCAGAGCAACTAAAAGACATTATAGGCTTTTTTAAAATAGATGACAACAACCAGAAAATCATAAAACAAACTTCCATGAATAAAATACAGGAAGAATATGAAAAGATTTTGAGAGAAAAAAGAAAAATGAAATTAGATTCTAAGAATCAGGAATCTGTTAAAGAGCATATAGCGATAGAAGCTGAAGAAGATTTTGAGAGATTCTAGTTTTTTCCGTTTACCCTGTCTCCCCCGGAGGCAGGGTTTTTAATTTGTATTAATTCTCACTAGGATATAAGTCAGTAATTTTTAGTTTTTCATGTCAATTTTATAAGTTTGCCTTCGAATCAAAAAACTGATGATTGACGAGAAAACAAAAAGTACAATTTCAGGTATAAAAAACAAGGATCTTAAAATCTTTGAAGAATTGTTTTTTAACTATTTTGGAAGGTTGGTGCTTTTCGCCAATAAATTTATTGGAGACGTGCAAGCATCAAAGGATTTGGTTCAGGATACCTTTTTTATTTTGTGGGATAAAGCAGAAGAACTAGAAATTAAACAATCACCCAAAGCATATCTTTATCAAGCTGTGAAAAATATGAGCCTGAATTATATCAGGCATCAAAATATAAAACAATCAGCAGAAGCTGAGATAAAATTCAAAATCGCTGAATTAGAAAGTCAGGTATATATAAATTCAACATCTCCTTATTTTAGTTTAATAGAGTTAGAACTAGAAGAGAAAATAGCTGAAGTGATTGAAACCATGCCAAAAAAGTGCAAAGAAGTATTTAAATTAAGTCGTTTTGAGCACTTGACGAATAAAGAAATTGCTGATAAATTGAATATTTCTCTTAAAATGGTTGAAAAGCATATATCCAAAGCGTTAATAATTCTACGGCGTGATTTGGCAGAGTTTCTTGGAATTTTGTTTAGTGTTTTTATCTCACGGCTCTAATCAGGAAATATTTAATTATAAGTGCATTATATGTTTTTTTGTTGTTGTTACAACAAGACGATATAAATTTTGTGGCAAAAAATTTTTTTCATGAGGTAGGGTTAGGCAGAACTTATGTGTCGCAGGGTTAAATAAAGCAAAGATGCAGGATAAAAGTCCAATAAAATTATTAATTATTGCTGAGCTAGATGGAGATATTTCATTAGAAGACAGGACGTATCTATATAATTGGATTTCAAAATCAGAAGATAATAAACGATATTATGCCCAAATAAAAGACTTATGGGAAGCTTCGTTAGCTGATGTATTTGGTTTTGTCGAAGTTTCTAAAGAATGGGAAAGATTTAATAACCGAATCGCGGCACGTCCAAAAATAAATAAGAAAAAATCAATAAAAATCACTTGGTATCGAGTAGCTGCAATTATCGTAATTGGTTTATTAATTGCCAATTTGTTGATTGAAAATTTTAAGACAAAAGATCAATCGTATTATACAGCAATTGCTCCCACGGGATCTATTTCACAAACTATTCTACCCGATGGGACTATTATTTATTTGAACTCAGGAACTGAAATAAAATATGATACAAAATCAAAAGAAAAACAACGGGAGGTTTATGTTGATGGGGAAGCCTGGTTTGATGTGGCAAAGGATAAAAAGAAACCATTTGTTGTACACACGAAGTATTATAATGTTAGGGTTTTAGGGACTCAATTCAATGTGAAAAATTATAAAGATGATGAATCCATTGTTACAACGCTTGAGGAAGGATCCATTCAAATACTTGGTTCAGATAATTTAAAGTTAAAAGAAACGATAACACTGAAACCAGGTGAGCAAATCTCTTATAACAAGACAGGGCATAAAGTTTATAAAAAGAATGTAGATACGCAGATTTTTACTTCCTGGAGAAATAACAAACTTGTTTTTTTGGAGATGACCTTTGGAGAGCTGGTAAAATTACTAGAACGCAAATATGGGGTTGAAATTCAGGTTGCAGATAGCTCAATTCTTGGCGAACATTATTCAGGGACAATTAAAAATGAGACTATTATTGAGATTTTAAACATTATTCAACATACTCATCCAATAACCTACAAAGTAGAGGGACAAAAGATAATAATTCAAAAAAGATAGGAGGAAACAATATGATTTAAACCTAATTATGAAGAAACAAAAGCCGATCGATGCTCTAACATCAACCGGCTAAAAAATTAATCAAATGGTGCTCTAACACCAATTTACTAATCTAAATTATTTCAAATTTATGAAAAAAAGTCTTAATTCATGCCGTCCGGGATATAGATGGCGTAAACTATTTCAAATTATGAAGTTATCTCTAACATTGATAATTTTTTGTATGATACAAGTATCAGCGTCTGTTTATTCTCAAACAACGAAACTGTCGCTTGATTGTAAAAATCAAAAAGTTGGTGAGATATTAAAATCAATAGAAACGCAAAGTGAATTTCGTTTCTTCTATAAAAATGAACAGGTAGATGTGAACCGCAGAGTTAATATCGACGCAAAGGATCTACAGATTGAAAAAATTCTGGAAACAATTTTTGATGGGACTGAAGTAAAATTTCAGTTTTTCGATGATAAATTGATTCTTCTTTCTTCAGAAAGTCAGGTGAAAGAAAAATCTTTAGGTATTCAGGAACAACAAAATACAATAAAAGGTAAAGTTACAGATACAGATGGAAATCCTTTGCCAGGTGTTAATATCGTTGAAAGAGGAACAACAAAAGGGACAGTTTCCAATCTTGATGGGGAATATTCAATCTTCGTTAGTTCTACAGATGCTGTATTGACTTTTTCATTTGTTGGATATTTGACAGAAGATGTTGATGTTGCCGCTCGAACAGTCATCAATATTAGTATGGTAGAAGATATCCAGTCGCTAGATGAGGTAGTTGTTGTTGGTTATGGGGTTCAGAAAAAAGTAAACCTGACTGGTGCTGTCTCTTCTGTTGAAGCAGAGGAGCTGGAAAGTCGTCCGATAACCAATGCAACTCAGAGTCTCCAGGGGGTATCCGGATTGTATGTGAACCAAGCCGGGGCACAGCCAGGCTTTGATGAAGCTACAATACGTATACGGGGAATAGGTACTTTAAATGACAATGATCCATTGATATTGGTCGATGGAGTGGAATATCCTTTAAGTGCCATCAATCCTAACGATATTGAATCTATCTCTGTTTTGAAAGATGCTGCCTCTGCCTCGATTTATGGAAACAGGGCTGCAAATGGTGTTGTTTTGGTTACAACAAAAAAAGGAACAAAAGAGAAAATTCAGATTGAATACAGTAACTATTTTGGTTTTCAGGAAACTACTATTCTTCCCGATGTTGTTAAAGATCCTGTTGAGTTCATGGAACTTCGAAATCAGGCTCAACGAAATGCCGGAAAAGAAACAGTGGATTATAGCGACGAATTAATAGCGGAGTATAAAGAAGGTAGAAACACAGACCCATATACATATCCGTCAAATGACTGGTTTGATATAATGTTCAGTAAAGCTCCAATCCAAAGCCACGATTTACGTTTTTCAGGAGGTACAGATAAAGTAACCTACTCTATATCTTTAGGCTATTTAAATCAGGACGGAGTTTTAATGCGATCCAGTACAAATCGTTATACGCTTAACTCAAACATAACCCTGCAAGCTACAGATTGGTTGAAGTTTGGTGCAAATCTTAGTGGGGTAAAAAGTTATATAGAGGCGCCAACTGCAGGTGTCTATAATGTAATGCAAATGACCTTTAAAGCTCAGGGATTTCACCCAACATATCTGGAAGATGGCCGTTATGCAAATACATTTATTAAAACACCGGGACACAATGTGTATCGCCACCCTCTTGTATTAGCAAATGAAGGGTATAGGGA
Source organism: Bacteroidales bacterium (assembly GCA_963665085.2). Lineage (GTDB taxonomy): Bacteria > Bacteroidota > Bacteroidia > Bacteroidales > JAAAOM01. Next base: position 208,774 of record CAXXXS010000001.1, on the reverse strand, counting down.
TAGAAACTCAATAAGAAGCTTAGTAAGCCTTTTTACTGAGATAAAACTTCCTGCAAACTTTACTTATTATGCAAAATTTGCTGCCAATATTTATGATTATTCATATTCTCTTTTTATACCGGAGATTTATTATTACCAGGTGAAAACATTGGATGCATCTATCGTAGATTTTTATACGGGCAATAATAACAGGCATTTAACAAACGAAGAAGATGGGTCTTTCAATACAACGTTGTTCCACACTCTTACTTGGGAAAATGCATTTGGAGATCACAACTTAAAAGCATTGGTTGGATCTAGCTATGAGAAATTTACATCGCGTTACAATATTGCTACTATTGAAGGATTTCTTGGCAATGACTTAACAGAGTTAAATGCAGGATCTACAAATAAGGATGTTAGTGGTGATTCTTCAGCCAATTCATTGGTTGGATTTTTTGGCCGTTTAAACTATGATTATAAACAAAAACTTTTATTTGAAGCCAATTTAAGATATGATGGTTCATCTCATTTTGCAGAAGGACATCGTTGGGGACTTTTCCCTTCTTTTTCTTTAGGTTATAGATTGGAGCAGGAAGATTTCCTTTCTAATCTAGATTGGTTGTCTTTATTTAAAGTAAGAGCTTCATACGGAAGTCTGGGAAATCAGAATATCGGTAATTTTAGGTACATTAATTTAATCGATACCGGAATTGAATATTCATTTGGAGGGGCAACAAATGCAGGTGCTGCTGTAACAGCCTACAACGATCCAAATATTACCTGGGAAACTACTACGATTACAAACCTTGGTGCTGACCTTGCATTATTCGAAAATAAATTAGGTATTTCTTTTGAATTGTATAAAAAGTTAACGGATGATATTTTGCGCGAAGTTACTTTAGCAAGCCAGGTTGGAAATTTAACTGGGCCTGTTCAAAATATTGGTGCAGTTGAAAATAAAGGTCTGGAACTTAATTTAAATTATAAAAATAACATTCAAAAATTCTCTTACCAGTTGCAGGGAAGCATCAACTTTAACAAAAACAAAGTAGTTGATCTTAACGAAGACGAAATTATCAGTGGCAAGTTTATCACAAAAGAAGGTTATGCAATTAATTCATATTATATCTTAGAATCAGATGGGATTTTTCAATCTGAAGACGAGATTGAAAACAGTGCGTATCAGAACAGTACCACTAAGCCTGGGTATTTAAAATACAAAGATCAAAATGACGATGGGACTATTAATACTGATGACAGGATCATAACTGGTTCAGCGCAGCCTGATTTCACCTATAGTTTTGGTATAAATTTACAATACCAGAATTTTGCATTAAGTACATTTTTTCAAGGTGTACAGGGTGTAAAAACTTATCCGGAAGGTATTATTGCTACCCCTTTTTGGTATGGTTGTTCAGTAACAAAAGAATGGGTTGAAGATTCCTGGACAGAAGAAAATACCGATGCTTCGTTACCAATTATGACAACATATGAACTTTCATCAAGTGATAACTTCAGAAGCTCAGATTTTTGGTTAAAAGATGCCTCATACCTTCGTTTGAAAAACATTCAGTTGTCTTATTCCATACCCGAATCAATTTTATCTAAAGTAAAAATTAGTAATCTGACCTTTTTCGTTAATGGGCAAAATCTTTTGACTTTTACTAAAATGAAGGATTTTGATCCAGAAAAATCAATAACAAACGGAAATTACTATGAATATCCTTCTGTGAAAACTTATACGGCAGGAATTAATCTAACATTTTAACGAACAGTCATGAAAAAAAAATATTTATTTTTAATAATACCGGTTTTTTTACTTTTCGCAAATTCTTGCGATGATTTACTGGATATCGATCCTACATCGCAATACAGTACAAATACATTTTGGTCAGGCGGAGAAGAACAATACAATGCTGCATTAGTAGGCTGTTATAACAATTTATACAATTCGCAGATTTATTTTGATGGAGAATTGGATCAGTTAACCCCAAATGAAATTTCGTATAACTCAGCGAATGGCACACGAGAGGTGGCTCTGGGAACAGCTTTGAATACCAATAGTCTTTTTTCTTCTTTTTGGAGTACTTCTTATTCTGCAATAGGCAGGGCAAATACTTTTTTAGATCATATTGATGATGCAAGTTTTGATGAGGATTTGCAAAAGAGAATGAAAGGAGAGGCACTGTTTCTGAGGGCTTTGTATTATAGTTATTTAACTAACTTTTTTGGAGATTGTGTACTTATTCTTGAAGCACCATCTGCTGAACAGGAAACTTGGCCAAGAACAGACAAAAATACTGTTGTTAACCAGATAATTGAAGACTTAGATAATGCAGCATCATTGCTTCCTACAAGTTATTCTTCTTCCAGTGATTTGGGAAGAGTAACAAAAGGGGCTGCCCTTACTTTAAAAGCAAGGACACTTCTTTATAACGAAAAATGGGATGAAGCAGCAGAGGCAGCAAAAGAGGTAATTGACTTAGGTGTATATGATTTATTTCCTGATTATAGAGGGTTTTATCTCCCTGATAATGAAAATAATGAAGAAGTAATTTTTGATATTCAATATAAATCACCAGATTTTCTAACCCGTAGAGATTATGTAAGCCTTAATCTAAACAGGTGGGCCCCATTAAAAAGTTTAGTTGATGCCTATCAGATGATAGATGGAAAATCAATTACCGAATCAGAATTGTATGATGAAAATAATCCATATGAAAACAGGGATCCTCGTTTGTTGCAAACTATAGCATGCGTAGGATATCAGTTTAATGGCATTACAATGAATACCTCTTATTTATATGAATCTGGGTTTGGGTTAAAAAAAGTAACTGTGTATACTGATAATGAAACCCAAACTGTTTTGGATAATAATTCTGACTTGAATTATATAGCAATGCGCTATGCAGAGGTGCTTCTTATCTATGCAGAGGCGTTAAATGAATCTCTATCTGAACCAAATTCTGAGGTTTATTGGGCAATTAATAAAATTCGTGGAAGGAAAACTGTTGAAATGCCCGAAATAGAAGAAGGTTTATCTCAGGAAGAAATGAGAGGGGCAATTCGTCTGGAAAGACGCATAGAACTTGCAGGAGAAGGATTTTATTATATAGATATCAGACGTTGGAAAACAATTGAAGAGTTGAATAACGGCCCTGTTTATAATTATCTAGGGGAAGTAATTGAAACAAGATCGTTTAACCCTGATAGGGATTATCTTTTTGCAATCCCTCCAACAGAGATTGATGAAAATCCAAATCTTACCCAAAATCCAGGGTGGTAATTTTATAACAAAATAGGGCCAGGAATTTTTTTGGCTCCTATTTTGTTCGTTTGTTTCGACATAACTCAAAAATATTTTAGGATGTATTTATTTAGAAAAAAACTGTTTTATCTCATTATTATTTTTATCAGTGTTAGTTGTTCTCCCAAAAGAAAAAAAAGCGAAAAGCCCAATGTAATAATAATTTATGCGGATGATCAAGGTGCTGTTGATCTGAATTCTTTTGGAGCAGAAGATTTGAAAACTCCTAATATGGATGATTTGGTAAATAGTGGAATTAAATTTACCCAGTTTTATGGCGCACCTATCTGCTCTCCGTCAAGGGCTGGTTTATTAACAGGGAAAACACCTCAGAGAGCAGGAGTACCAGGAAATGTTAGTTCATTGAGTGATGATGACGGTATGCCTACAGAACAATATACAATTGCTGAAATGTTTAAAGACGCAGGTTATGAAACAGCACACCTTGGTAAATGGCATTTAGGAAAGAGTGTTGACAAGCAACCAAACGCACAAGGATTTGATTATTCATTTGGACATTTAGTTGGATGTATAGATAATTACTCTCATTTTTTCTACTGGCAAGGGCCAAATCGTCACGATCTATATCGTAATGGTGAAGAGGTTTTTTATCCTGGAGAATATTTCCCCGATTTAATGTTGAAGGAGGCTTCTGAATTCCTGACAGAAAATAAAGATAAACCGTTTTTTATGTACTATGCCATGAATACGCCTCACTATCCTTACCAGGGTTCTCCGGAATGGTTAGAATATTACAACGAAAAAGGTGTAGAATATCCCCGAAATTTATATGCTGCTTTTATTTCAACAATGGATGATAAAGTTGGGGCATTGTTAGAAAAATTGGAAGAGCTTGGTTTGCGTGAAAATACAATTATTGTTTATCAATCAGATAATGGTTACTCAACAGAAGAGCGGGCACATAGTGGCGGAGGAAGTGCCGGAGTCTACCGAGGTTCTAAATTTAGTTTGTTTGAAGGTGGAATTCGTGTTCCTGCTGCAATAAGTTGGCCTGCAAAATTAAAAGGAAATGAGGAGCGTGAACAAATCGCAGTGAATGCTGACTGGATGCCAACCTTAGCAGAATTATGTGGAATAAATATTGACTCGACAGATCTTGACGGGAGAAGTTTAGTCCCGATTATTGATAATCCTCAAAATAAATCGGCACATGAAAAATTCTGTTGGAAAAATGGTAATAGCTGGGCCGCAAGAAATGGAGATTGGAAGTTGCTGGGATATCCTTATATCGAGAGAGAAAAGTTTGGAGGAAAGGATACCTTATTCCTTGTAAATCTTGAAGAGGATCCGGGAGAAATGAATAATTTATCTGAAAAATACCCAGACAAGGTAGCAGAATTAAAAAATCAATATTTAATTTGGTTAAAAGATCAATAGTTGGAGAACAAAAAATTTCTCATGTAATAAAACAAATTAATAATAATCTAAAGAGGAAAAATTTAATTTATTATTTAAAAAATGGGTAGAAGAATAATTTTTTTAGGTGGCTTATTTTTATGCGGGTTCTTTTTAAAATTAGGGGCACAGACAAATGATCCAGTAAGTTATGTGAGTACATTAGTTGGCACAAACTCAAAGTACGAACTTTCAACAGGAAATACTTACCCGGCAACTGCAATGCCATGGGGAATGAATTTTTGGTCGCCCCAAACCGGTAATATGGGAGATGGTTGGATGTATAAATATACTGCAGATAAAATACGTGGGTTTAAACAAACACATCAGCCTAGTCCATGGATGAATGATTATGGGCAATTTTCAATTATGCCTCTTACCGGAAAGCCTATTTTTGATGAGGATGAAAGGGCTAGCTGGTTCTCCCATAAAGCTGAAGTAGCAAAACCATATTATTATAGTGTTTATCTTGCTGATGTTGATATTACAACTGAAATAGCACCTACCGAACGTGCTGCTATTTTTCGGTTTACCTTCCCTGAGAGTAAAAATTCTTTTATTGTAACAGATGCTTTTGACCGGGGATCATACATAAAAATTATACCTGAAGAAAATAAGATTGTTGGTTATACTACCCGTAACAGTGGCGGAGTCCCCGATAACTTCAAAAATTATTTTGTTATCATTTTTGATAAGCCTTTTACTTACTTTTCAATTGTAAAAGATGGAGATATAACAGTAGGAGAAAAAGAGTTTGAGGGCAACCATGCCGGGGCAATTATTGGCTTTTCTAAATCCAATAATGAGCAGGTCCATGCACGTGTCGCTTCATCTTTTATTAGCGAAGAACAAGCAATTATAAATTTAAAAGAGTTAGGAAAGTTAAGCTTTGATGAGATACAGGAAAAAGGTAAAGCACGTTGGAATGAAGTACTAGGAAGAATTCAAATAGAAGATGATAATATCGATAATCTTCGTACTTTTTATTCTAATCTTTATCGAACAGTGTTATTCCCAAGAAATCTCTCTGAGATTGACGCTAATGGAAATGTTATTCACTATAGTCCTTACAACGGGAAGGTTTTACCTGGCTACATATTTACTGATACTGGTTTTTGGGACACATTTCGAAGTTTGTTCCCTCTCCTGAATTTTATCTATCCTTCAGAAAATACAAAAATACAGGAAGGATTAGTAAATGCATATAAAGAAAGTGGATTTCTGCCGGAGTGGGCAAGTCCCGGACATCGAAATATAATGGTTGGTAATAACTCTGCTTCGGTTGTTGCCGATGCTTATCTTAAAGGACTACGAGGTTATGATATCGAAATTTTATGGGAAGCGTTAATACATGGGGCAAATAATGTTCATCCAACTGTTGGTGCTTCAGGGAGAACAGGTTTTGAGTACTACAATAAATATGGTTATATCCCTAATGATGTTGGTATTACTCAAAATGTTGCACGTACATTGGAATATGCTTACGACGATTGGACAATTTATCGTTTGGGCAAAGAACTAAATAAACCAGAAAAGGAAATTGAAATCTACGCACAAAGGGCGTTGAATTATAAAAATCTTTATAATCCTAAAAATAAATTAATGGCTGGAAGAGCATCAGATGGTTCTTTCTCCGATTCTTTTGAGCCAACAGATTGGAGCCGTGATTTTACAGAAGGGAATAGCTGGCATTATTCATGGTCCGTATTTCATGATCCACAAGGATTGATTGATCTTATGGGCGGAGAAAAAAAGTTGGTCAACATGCTTGATTCTGTATTTATTATTCCAGGTTCAAAAGGCATGAAAAGCAGAGGAATGATTCACGAAATGCGTGAAATGCAAGTTATGGACATGGGACAGTATGCGCATGGAAACCAACCCATTCAGCATATGGTTTATTTATATGATTATGCTGGTAGTCCCTGGAAAGCACAATACTGGGCGCGCGAAATAATGGATAAATTATATGCAGCAACGCCTGATGGCTATTGTGGTGATGAAGATAATGGCCAAACTTCTGCCTGGTACGTTTTTTCTGCATTGGGATTTTACCCGGTTTGCCCGGGTAGTAACCAATATATTATTGGTTCGCCATTGTTTAAATCAGTAAAAATTGAATTGGAAAATGGAAAAGAGATAAAGCTTGTTGCAGAAAATAATTCAAAAGATAACCGGTATATATCTGAATTGAAATTGAATGGAAAGAATTTCTCGAAAAATTATTTTACTCATGAAACTTTAATGAGTGGAGCCGAAATATCGTTTAAAATGAGTCCAGTCCCTAATAAAGATAGAGGAATAGATAGGACTGATTTTCCATATTCATTTTCCAGGGAGAAATAAGCATAATTAGATCAAGACGTTAGTTTATAAACAAATAGTTAGATAAAGATGAAACGAATTTTATTTGTGTTCCTGACATTAATTTTTGTTGGGAATCAGGTTATACAGGCACAAAAATTAACAGTGGCAACTTTTAATATACGATATCATAATTCTTCTGATTCGGTTAATGGAAATGGTTGGAAGCAGCGTTGTCCGGTTATTTGTGATTTAATCCGGTTTAATAATTTTGAGGTTTTTGGTGCCCAGGAAGTACTTCATGATCAGCTACAGGATATGTTAGCTGGTTTACCTGAATATGATTACATTGGTGTCGGCCGCGATGATGGTAATATTGAAGGAGAATATGCCCCCATTTTTTATCAAAAAGATAAATTTAAACTACTAAAGTCAGGTCATTTTTGGTTGTCTGAAATTACTGATCGTCCGAACAAAGGTTGGGATGCGGCACTACCACGTATTTGTACCTGGGCAGAATTTGAGGATGTTAAAACTGGATTTGTATTTTTCTTTTTCAATTTGCACATGGATCATATTGGAGTGGAGGCACGAAAAAATAGTGCTAAATTGGTTTTAGAAAAAATCACAGAGATGTGTGATGAAAGTCCTGTAATCTTAACGGGTGATTTTAATGTTGACCAAAATAGTCCAAATTATGCTTTATTGGAAGAGTCGAATTTACTTGAAGATTCTTACGAAGAGGCAAAGATTAGATATGCATTAAACGGTACATTTAATAATTTTAAGCCTGATTTAATGACAGAAAGCCGCATTGACCATGTATTTGTTAGTCCTGATTTTATAGTAGAAAGATATGGTGTATTAACAGACACATACAGAACCGAGATAGAAGACAGTAAATCTGAAAAATCAGGTAATTTTCCCAAAGAAGTATCATTAACCAAGTATGTGGCCCGTACTCCGTCGGATCATTTTCCGGTTAAAGTAGAGTTAAGTATAAAGGATTCTGAAAAATAGTTTTATAAACCTAAAAAATATTCGAATATTTTTCTGTAGTCTCTTTTATTTGTGTTTATAAAATGCTTCATGAGCTTCTAAAAGTAAATCCTTAATAGGGATTTCTTTAGGGGCTCGTGTTAAGTCAATTTTTTTGATATTCTCTTTTGTGGCAAATGCCCCTGGTACCCATGAATCGTTTACATGCATCATATTATACCGATACCTTCCAAAATCCAGCATGTCATAACATTTCCATAACCTTCGTAACCTTAATACCTCAGGTATATTTATTCCAGATGGGTCATTGCTTAATTCGTAACCTTCATAGGCAGCATATGGATCATTTAGAATTTGTTTATCTAATTCCAAATAAATTTTTTGTTCTTCTAGTGAAAGAGGATATTTTGCGGGAAAGATACCTTCCATTTCATCGAAATGACTTATCTCTGTCATTCCAAACGAAAGCGTATGAACGGATGGTAAACGAAGGCAGAATTTTGCATTCCATTGAATAGGGGTGAGGGGGGATGTGATTTTTTTTAATTTATCAGGGGCATTAAATAACTGTCCTCCTTTATCATTTGGAGAAATAATAAATACCCCCATATCTTTTACTTCTGCCTGGGCAATCGCAGCTAAATTGCGCTGAAAGAAATAGTAGTAATGCAGATTTATAAACTCAAATAAATCCGTATTAATAGATTTTAGAATAACATCAACAGGGGCGTGGGTACTAAAACCAACATGTTTTATAATACCTTCTTCTTTTAATTTTAATAAAGTCTCTACCGGTCCGCCAGATTTGCAGGCAACCTGAAATTTCTCATCATTGTTTATTCCATGCCATGCATAGAAATCAAAATAATCAGTTTTCAGCGCTTTTAATTGTTCTTCTACTCTTTGCTTTGTTTCATCTGCTGTTTGGGGATAACCCTTTGTCATTAAAAAATAATTATCACGAGGAATTTTTAGGATATCATTTAATACAATCCCATAGGCATGTTCACTCTTTTTATATCCATAGGCTGTTTCTATATGATTTATTCCTCTTTTGAATGCTTGACTTGTACATTCTACCATTTGATTAAGGGTGTCTTGTGGAATATCATCCCTGGGATCTTCCCATCCATGAAGATATCTCATGCCACCTAAAGTAATAACACTTATATTTTTTTCTGTTTTGCCAAACCTTCGATAATTCATTTTATACGTAATGTTGAATTTTTAAAGTAACGCTGAAGCAGGTATTTTTCGAGATTGCAAAAAAAAACCCCAACGAATAGTTGGGGTTTTTTTCCTGAATATATCTAATTTTATTTGACAGTTTTTCTGGCTGAATAATTAATTTTTAAAGCACTTGCTTTTCTTAATTCTTGTTTAACATCCATAACAACACCCATGTTTGTCATTTCATCAACCTTAAGAGAAACAGTCATTTGTTTTTGATCATTCTCGCTCATCTGATCGCGTTCACTGGAAATAAAATCACGAATTTCTTCAACTGTTGCAAATTGATCGTTTAATTGAACCCTGGGAGCAGTACCGAAAGTTGCCTGAAAAGCCTTTTTAGGTTCGCCAATATATATATAGCTAACCAATGATTTTTTCTCAAGCTTTTTTATTTCAGTTGCAGCAGGAACTCGAACATCAATTTTTAAAGTTACCTCACGCATTACTGTTGTAACCATGAAAAAGAATAACAACATAAATACAATATCAGGAAGTGAAGCAGTTGAAATACCTGGCATTCCACCTTTTCCTTTTCTTGCAAATTTAGCCATGATTAACCTCCTATTTGTTTTGGTTCTGCTTCAGAAATCGATTGAGGATAAATATCTTTTATCGCATCAGCTTTCTCAAGTTCAACTGGATTATCCAGATCTAAATCGTCGTATTTCTTTCCGAATTTCTGAAGAGATAATTCATTACGAAGCTCATTATACGCGGCAATTAATTCATTCTGTACCCTGAGGTACATGCCGTAAGTTGTTCCTTTGTCATTCTGTAAGGATATTACCTGTTTTGAAACGGGTACTATACCGAATAAGGGAATTTCTTTTTCTACAAATTCAGGTAAATCTTCATCATTATTTGGATTTGTAATAAATTCTTTTGTTTTTTCCCTTAAATCTTTAATATCCATTACTTCGCCTTCTACCATAAGTTGATCATCTTTATTCACGAGTACAATAAGAACATTTCGTTCATTAATCTCGCTATTTGTTTCTTGTTGATCTGATTCAGGCATCGGAGGTAATTTCCTCGATAAACCAGAATCAACATCCATGGTAGTGGCAACTAAGAAGAAGATAAGGAGCAAGAATGCTATGTCTGCCATAGAACCTGCATTTATCTCCGGAATTGCTCTTTTTGCCATATTACTATTATTTTTTTATCAATTAATTATTATTTGAACATTTTAGCTATTTCTACATAAAGAATAGAAACTACAGCTACACCCAATAGTAAATACATTGATATAATACCAGTATCAGCATATTTGAGCGTTGTCGGCTCATTACCCTCAGTAGGGGTAACAAATGTAAGTAATTCGTCTGAAGCTAAACTGTAAGCAACAACTACGATAACAGCTAAAGCAACAACTACTAAACCTGCTTTTTTAGCATTTTTAGGATGCATCACCATATATCCAAAAGGAAAAGCAATAGCAGCTATTGCAGCAATAGCAAAAAGAATATAAGACCAGTTAAGAATGGTGTTTGTGATAGTAGGCTCTTCTAATCCTGATATACCTTCTGTACCTTCAACTATTCCACCAAAATAGAATATTCCAACAAGTACAGCAGATACTACCATCAGAGCATACAAAAATATTGATAGTATTCTATGTAAAGTCATGTTAATTACTTTTTAAGATTATGTTTTACTAAAAGGTCGATTAATGAAATTGAAGCATCTTCCATGTTATTTACAATACTATCAATTTTTGATACTAAGTAGTTGTAAAAAATCTGAAGGATAATAGCAACGATAAGACCTGATACTGTAGTAATAAGAGCGATTTTAATACCACCAGCAACAAGTGAAGGAGAAACGTCACCAGCTATCTGGATAGAGTCAAAAGCACCAATCATACCAATTACTGTACCCATGAAACCAAGCATAGGGGCAATTGCAATAAATAATGAAATCCAAGATAAATTTTTCTCTAATAGTCCCATTTGAACACTACCATAAGAAACAACTGATTTCTCAACAACTTCAATTCCTTCTTCTGCCCTGTCAAGTCCTTGATAGAAAATGCTTGCAACAGGCCCGCGAGTGTCTCTACAAACATCTTTTGCAGCTTCAATACCACCTGCTTCAAGAGCTTCTTCGATTTTCTTTAATAATTTGTCTGTGTTTGTTGTAGCTAGGTTAAGATAAATAATTCTTTCGATAGCAAGTGCTAAACCAAAAATTAAACATAAAAGTACTGAACCCATAAAGTTAGCACCACCTTCAATAAATTTTGATTTAATTTGTTTGTGAAGAGTCTGATTTTCTCCAGTTGTTTCTTCGTCGTCAACTGTAACTGCAGCTGCATCAGCTTCGTCTGCTTCTACTACTTCAGTTGTTTGTTCTGTCGCTAAACTATCTGTAGTTTCTTCCTCTTGTGCGAATATATTTAATGCACCGAAAGACAGTATTCCAAAAACTGCTAAAAATGTAATTACTTTTTTCATGGCCTCTTTTAAGTTATTTAATAATTAATAATTTTCGCGTTAAAAATATTATAATTTTTATTTATACACAAGTTTTACAAAATAGGCATTAATTTATTTGAACGTTTTTATCAAGGATCAATACTAAAATTTATTTCTGCGGAGAGAGCGGGATTCGAACCCGCGAACCACCGGTGGGCGGTTACACACTTTCCAGGCGTGCGCCTTCGACCACTCGGCCACCTCTCCTCATTATCAGCGCCTTAATTTTTCAGGGCGCCAAATTACAAAAAATGTATCAATTTCAAATATTAAATTGGAGTTATTTCACCTGCAATTGATTTATTTAGATTGAAAATAATTTCTTCCCGGTCTAATTTTTTTCCAAAAAGCACCATTAATTTAGTTAAAGCAGCCTCTGTTGTTATATCATAGCCGGATATAACGCCTATTCTTTCTAGCTCGGCACTGGTTTCGTATTTGCCTTGTTCGACAGAGCCCTGGAGGCACTGGCTAACGTTAAGAATAATTATTCCTTTCCCGAGTGCATTTCGTATAGCACAAATAAAACCTTCGTCTGTTGGGGCATTCCCAGCTCCAAATGTTTCTAGAATTATTGCTTTTAGGTCATCTGTATCTGTTATGGCTCTGATAAGTTCGGGCGAAATACCCGGAAAAATTTTTAGAATAGCAATATTGTTTTCAAGATTTCGATGAAGTTTTAGTTTTTCTTTCTCATCCGGATAAATGATTTTATCATATTCATAATTGATGTAAACACCACTTTTTGCCAGTGGGGTACAATTCCCCGAATAAAATGCGTTGAAATATTCAGCATTAAGTTTTGTTGTACGGTTTCCCCGATAAAGTTTATTTTCAAAATAAATACAAACTTCTGGAACTAAGGCATTGCCGGATATTTCTGCTGCCGCTATTTCTACGGATGAAATTAGATTTTCTTTACCATCGGTCCGGATATTGCCAATAGGTAATTGTGACCCTGTCAGAATGATTGGTTTAGATAGGTTTTCAAACATAAAACTTAAGGCAGATGCAGTGTAAGCCATTGTATCTGTGCCATGTAAAACAACAAAGCCGTTGTACTTATCGTAGTTTTTATATATCGTATCGGCTATTTTTACCCAGAATGCAGGATTAACATTTGACGAATCAATTAACGGATCGAAAGCCACGTGATCCAATTTAAAGCCGAACTTTTTTAGTTCCGGTACTTCAATTATTATATTTTCAAGATCAAAAGGCTTAAGTAGATGTGTTTTGGGATCTTGCATCATCCCGATTGTTCCACCTGTATAGATTATTAAAACAGAAACTTGAGAATGTTCGTCCATGTTAATTGGTGAGGTTAAATAAATTTTCAGCTGTTGTAGAAGTTGTTTTTGCAACTTCTTTAATGTCAATACTATAAATCTCGCTTATTTTTTGCGCGATGTATTTTATGTACCCACTTTCGTTTCGTTTACCTCTAAATGGCGTGGGGGTTAGAAAAGGAGAATCCGTCTCTAGTATAATGTGTTCAATAGGAACCTCTTTTACAACAAGATCCAAGCCTGCTTTCTTAAAAGTTACAATGCCTCCAATTCCAATTTTAAAACCCCAGTTGATTATTTTTTTTGCTTGATCAATAGTTCCGGTAAAACTATGGAAAACACCTCTGAGTTCAGGAGATATTTTATGTTTTATAACATCAAAAATTTCATCAAAAGATTCTCTTGCATGTATTACAATCGGAAGTTTTAACTCAATTGCCCAGTCAATTTGTTTCAAAAAAATTTTTTTTTGTTCTTCAAAAAAGGTTTTGTCCCAATAAAGATCGATTCCGATTTCTCCAATTGCACAGAATTTTTCTGGAGATTCAAATAATGTTTTTTCAATAATAGCTAATTCTTTTCTATAATCTTCTTTTACTGATGTAGGATGAAGACCCATCATTGGGAAACAATTATTTGGATATTTTTCTGAAAGATCCAGCATTCCTTTAATTGATGAACTATCAATATTTGGGAGCAACATTTTTACAGTTTTTTCCTGTATAGCATTTTGGATAGTTTCATCCCTTTCATTATCAAATTGTTCCAGGTAAAGATGGGTGTGAGTATCTATAAAATACATTCTAATTTGTTTTGCCGCAAACTTAGTAATTTGCAACAAAAAAAGAAGCTGGCCAAAAAATCATTTAATTGTAAACTCTGTCAGGTTCTTTGAATTCTGACAGGTTAAAAATCAATTAATTGTTAAAACCTGACAGAGTCGTTAGACCTGTCAGAGTTACTTATTGGACACCCTCTTAAAAGAGTATTGCATTTTTAGACTAAACCTTGTGCCAGCATGGCATCGGCAACTTTTACAAATCCACCGATATTGGCCCCGTTTACATAGTTAACATAACCATCAGGGTTTGTACCGTATTTTATACATGTATCATGAATATTTTTCATGATATTTTTTAAACGGTTATCAACTTCTTCTCTCGACCATGGGAGACGCATTGAGTTTTGTGTCATTTCTAGGCCTGAAACAGCAACTCCTCCTGCATTTGCCGCTTTCCCGGGGCCAAATAGAATTTTTGCTTTTTGAAATTCTTCAATGGCTTCCGGTGTTGATGGCATATTTGCCCCTTCAGAAACACAAATGCATCCGTTTTTTATTAAAGTTTTTGCTTCCTCTCCGGAGATTTCATTTTGTGTTGCATTTGGTAATGCAACGTCACATTTAATTTTCCAGGGTCTTTCCCCTTCAAAATACTGACATTTATATTTCTGAGCATATTCTTTTATTCGTCCCCGTTGTATATTTTTGAGCTCAAGTATATATTCAAGTTTTTCTTTGTCAATGCCATCCGGATCGTAAATGGAACCTGACGAATCGCTAAGGGTAACGACCTTTGCTCCATGTTCAATAGCTTTTTCTGTTGCATATTGGGCAACATTTCCGGAACCTGATATAACTATTGTTTTTCCTTTTAATCCTTCGCCTTTTGTTTTTAGCATTTCTTCAGCAAAGTAAACAGCACCATATCCTGTCGCTTCAGGTCGAATTAAACTGCCTCCCCATTCAAGGCCTTTGCCAGTTAAAACACCACTAAATTCATTTCTCAATCTTTTATATTGGCCAAACATAAACCCGATTTCCCTACCCCCAACGCCAATATCTCCAGCCGGAACATCGGTATTTGGACCAATATGTCTGGACAATTCAGTCATAAAACTTTGACAAAAACGCATTACTTCATTATCCGATTTTCCTTTTGGATCAAAATCAGAACCTCCTTTTCCAGCTCCCATGGGGAGAGTGGTCAAACTATTTTTAAAGACCTGTTCAAATGCAAGAAATTTTAATATGCTAAGATTAACAGTTGGGTGAAATCTTAATCCTCCTTTATAAGGTCCAATTGCGCTGTTCATCTCAATTCTGTAACCTCTGTTAATCTCAACTTCACCGTTGTCATTTGTCCATGGCACTCGAAAAATGATTACCCGTTCGGGTTCTGTCATTCTTTCTAAAATTCTGGACTGACGGTATTTGGGATTGTCGTTGATGAAAGGGATTATTGATTCTGCAACTTCATGTACAGCCTGTTGAAATTCTTTTTCTGCCGGATTCCGAAGCTGGACCCATGACATAAATTTTTCGAGAGCTAGTTTCATAGACTACAATTTAAAGTTAGAACTGATATTTATCATAAAATTCTGATAAGCTAAATGTTGTGTAGTTTAAATTTAATAAATTATCTTATTCGAAAATGAATGAATTTCTTGATTTTTCTCATGAGAAAACTCGTTAATTAACGAGTTTGAATTGTTTTCCTGGTAAGCTTTTTATGACTCCTCCAAACTCCATGTTTAAAAGAAGGGCAGAGACTTTATTAATTGGGAATTTTGTTTCACGACAAATCAAATCAATCGGTAAAATATCATTTTTTGCAAGGATGTCTGCAATTTTTTGTTCTTCCTCACTGAGAGTAATAAAAAGTTTGGGCTGGGTAATCTTTTCTTTTTGATCCCATCCCATATAATTTTCAATATCTTCAGCAGATTCTACTAGCGCAGCTTTGTTTGTCTTAATTAAGTTATTACAACCTGCTGAATATTTTTCTAAACATCTTCCCGGGATAGCAAAGACCTCGCGATTGTATGAATTTGCAATATCAGCAGTTATTAAGGCCCCGCCTTTTACGGCAGATTCAATTACAAGGGTCGCATCCGCTAAGCCAGCAATAATTCTGTTCCTGCGTACAAAATTATTTCGGTCGGGTTTTGAGTTGCTCGAAAATTCAGTAATTAAAGCACCTTTTTCAATAATTTGTTTTGCCGTATTTGTATGAGCCGAAGGGTACATCGTTTGTAACCCATGCCCTAAAACTGCAATTGTTTCTTGTTGGTTGTTTAATGCAGCTCTATGGGCGCAGATATCAACACCATAAGCCAAACCACTAACAAAAGTTATGTTATGGCCTCTTTGGGTGAGGTTTTTAATTATTTCTTCGCAGGTTTCTTTTCCATAAGAAGTTGCGTTTCGGGTACCTACAATTGATAATATTTTTGCTTTGTTCCAATTTGTATCGCCCTTGTAATAGAAAACAATGGGGCCATCTTCACATTCTTTTAATCTTTGTGGGTATGATTTGTTTAAATAGGAACAAACGTTTATTTTGTATTTTTCAATAAAAGTTAATTCTTCCTCTGCTTTCTCTAATGCCTCGGTCCTATTATTAATAATCTGTTCGGCCAGAAATATTCCAATGCCGGGAATTTTTTGAAGGAGATTCTTTCTTTGGCAAAATATTTGTTCTGCTGAGCCAGCATACGCAATAAGCTTTTTAGCTGTAATTGCCCCGATGTTAGGGATTAGTGATAGTGCGATTTGGTACTTCAAAATAATTTTTATTAAACTGTTATTTTTTTATAAAAAAACTAAATATTTTTTACTTTAACTTTGTGTAGTTAGTAAAGTTTAAAAAAAGTAAAATTATACTTGGTTTTTTTGCGTCAAAATTAATTGTTGATTTTATGAAAAAAATGTTATTGTTTTTTAGTATAGTCTTGATGTCATCTAAAATTTTTGCTGGCAATAGCTACACGTTGGATGAGCCCCAGATAGATGACTTATTCAACCAGGCAATAGAAATTTCGTTAATTGAAATAGCCGAGATTAATTCTGATTTTAATTCTAACTCTGTTTTAACAATTCAAGATGATATTGATACAAAAGTATTGATAGCCTGTATTGTTAGTCTTACAGGTTTAAGTGGCTTTGGAATACATAGGTATGTTTTAGGAACAAAACCGGAGATGTGGGCTGTATACACATTTACTATTTGTGGAATTTTTGGTATTGTCCCGGTTGTAGATTTTTGGGTACTCCTAATTGATGGATTGGTAAATCACAGAGGAGAGAAGTACACCGATAATGAGAACTTTCTGATGTGGGCGTCATAGTTTGAAAAAAAAATAAAATAGAAAAGCAGGCAATATTGCCTGCTTTTCTATTTTATGCCTACTATAAATTCTCTTTTCCCGGGTGGCCCGGGTAATTTTTCAACTTTAAGCCCAAGTTTTAACCAGGCTCTTCTTACATCCCCCTTTGCCGTGTAGGTTACAATTCTTCCTCCAGGCAAAAGCGTGTTAATTAATTTTTCGAAGATGTTAAAATCCCAAACCTCGGGTTGTTTGTTCGGTGCAAAAGCATCAAAATAAATTACATCATATTTTTCTGAAGTATTAAATTCATGAATTCCGGTATTTATCTTTTTGAACATAAAATTTTCGGAGATTGATGTTTTCTTTTCCCATTCTGTTTGATGCAAAGAATCAAAAATATATTTGTATTTGTCTTGGTGAATTAGGGAACTATAATTCAGCTTTTCTTTAATCTCTAAGTTAACGGGGTATCTCTCAATGGTTGTGTAGTTTATTTTGGTTTTGTTTATTTCAGAATAGACAGCCGTAAGGAATGCGTTTAATCCTGTTCCAAATCCCATTTCAAAAACAGTGATTTGATTTTTATTTATAGCTAAAAGTCCGGCTTTTATAAAAATATGTTCAGCTTCTTCAATAGCTCCCCAGGTTGAGTGGTAATGTTCTTCGAGTTCTGGGACATATAAAGTATGCGATCCGTCTTTTGTTGTAATCAGTTCAGTCTTCACCTTAAGGATGGTAATTTGATAGTTTTAGAATTTCCTGATAATTGTTGTTTTCCATAAGTTCTTTTAAGGTGACTTTTTTGTTGCGACTCATGTAGTTCTCAACTATTTTATAACCTATCCAAATTGCAGCTTTTCCCGGAGATTCATTTGTGAAATCTTTTGTGAACGGTGCATCACCAATAAATTTTCTGATGTTAAATAAATCTGTTTCAAAAAGTAATTTATTCTCTACAAGATATGTCCACATCGTTTCCTCATTGTTTTTACAGAAGTTTAATTGCAGGGGAGTAAAACCAAATAGTAAACTGTCAGGCTCATCAGGTAGAAGTTTTTTTGTGAAATATTGGATCTTTCCCTGATATATCATTTGGTTAATCAGGTTGTCTGAAGAATCGTTATAAATGTATTTAGTCATTGCAAAGGCAGCGATGGCATCAGAAGGGATTTTTTTCGGATGCATGTTGTATTTTCTGTATTGCTCATAACCAAGTTGTACATAATAATCAGATTCTGACCCCAGGTATTTATCAAGCCCAATTCCGATTGTGTTTTCTGTTACGGCCATTGAGTGGTTAAATCCTGATATATACGTGACAATATTTGGCGTTTCGTTTTCTGGGAAATAGTATTTATAGTATTTAAATGCTGTGGTTAAAGATTCTCTAAGTTCGGAGATATCACTGAATTTGGATTTTACATCCTCATAAACTTCATTTATAATGTAGTCAGTAACAAAGCGCTGCAGATAGTCAGTGTATGCAGGAGCTTTTGGTGAACCTATGTTTATAACTTCGATACTAAATAAATCCAGGAAGTTGCCGTATTTATCTCTTAATTCAGAAACAGAATTGTTAATATCTGATAAATTAATGTTCATGATATCATCTTCAAAACGCTGAATCTGAAGGTTTATATCAATGTTGTTAACTTTTGGTTTGTCATTCCTGCCACAACTTACTATGGAGAGAATTATAATTATAAAAAAAACAAAACGGTATTTTCCCATATCCTTGATTTAAGATTTCAAAAATAGAAAAGCTAACGAAATAATTTAAAGGATTAGTGCTAAGAGACTATTTAAAATAGATTTTTTTTGGGAGAGAGTGTATAAAAGGGCAATTATTGAAGACATCTCAACTTCGCTTGATGTGACAATGACATATAAACAAAGTCTGTTCGAACAACGTTGAGAACACTTTCGTTAAAATATCTACTTTTTAGGCAGTCTCTTAGTATTTTACTTTCTTTATTGATGCAGGAAAGGATGTCAAAGAAAACTTTGTACATCTAACTCTTCAGCAGTTCTCTGTGTAAGTAATCTTTAAAAAGCTATAAAAGAGGTAAAAAAGATACAGAACCCTCATGATTTTTATTTTAAATAAATAGCTAACTATAGCTTTTTCTCTCGCAGGATTTTTGAAGTTCTTCACAGGCATTTATGTTGTTTTCGCGAACATTATGTAATTCAAA
Source organism: Bacteroidales bacterium (assembly GCA_963665085.2). Classification (GTDB taxonomy): domain Bacteria; phylum Bacteroidota; class Bacteroidia; order Bacteroidales; family JAAAOM01. The sequence goes on along the minus strand of CAXXXS010000001.1, from coordinate 189,462 downwards.
ACGGTTAATTTGTTCATCTTCACGAATAATTTGGTTGTTTTCACAAGCTCTATGATCATTTTTACGAACATTTTGATCGTCTTCACGAGCATTTTGATCATGGTTTTTTAAGAGGTTTCCTAGAACTTCTAAACCCGAATAACATCTTTTTTTGTCTGGAAACTCGCTGTAGTCAAACAATCCGGATTTCTTCAGGCAAAAGTTTTTGTCATTTTTATGACTCATCTAAGGAGAAAGGACTGTCCAAAAAGTCATTCGATTGTAAATCCTGTCGAGTTGTTTTTTTTTGACAGCTTCATTGTAAATTAGAGACCCTACTAAAAAATTTTTCGGGCGCTGTTATTATTCAATATAATCCTCTAAAGGTGCACAGGAACATTGTAGGTTTCTGTCTCCAAAAGCATCGTCTATTCTGCTTACTGCAGGCCAGAATTTGTTTTCTTTAACCCATTCGGCAGGGAATGCAGCTTGTTGGCGAGAATATGGATATTGCCAATCATCTTTGGTAACAACAGAAGCTGTATGCGGAGAATTTTTTAATACATTAATCTCTTTGTCGCATTCTCCTTTTTCAATAGATAATATTTCATTTTTAATGGTTTTCATTGCAGCTATAAAACGGTCAAGCTCTTCTTTTGATTCGCTCTCAGTAGGTTCTACCATTAATGTTCCATGAACAGGAAATGATAGTGTTGGCGCATGAAAACCAAAGTCCATTAATCGTTTAGCGATGTCTGAATCTGTAATTCCTGTCGCAGGTTTATAAGGCCTGCAATCTATAATCATTTCGTGACCAACAAATCCATTTTTGCCCTTGTATAGAATTTTATAATCATTTTTTAAAGAACAAGAAATGTAGTTGGCGTTAAGGATAGCAAATTTAGTTGCTTCTGTTAATCCTTCGCTTCCCAGTAATTTGCAGTACGCATGAGAAATAGAAAGAATACTTGCACTTCCCCAGGGGGCAGCAGAAACAGCAGTAACGCCATTAATACCACCAGTCTCAATTACCGGATGTGTAGGTAAAAATTCAATAAGGTGTTCTGCCACACCTATTGGCCCAACACCCGGGCCACCTCCTCCATGAGGGATTGCAAATGTCTTATGGAGATTTAAATGACAAACATCAGCACCTATTGTTGCTGGGTTTGTAAGTCCAACTTGGGCATTCATGTTCGCTCCGTCCATATAAACTTGTCCACCGTATTCATGGATCGTTTTTGTAATCTCTAAGATGTTTTCTTCAAAAACACCATGGGTAGATGGATATGTTATCATTACAGCAGAAAGGTTTTCTTTGTGTTCTTCTGCTTTTAATTTTAAGTCTTCTACATCGATGTTTCCTTCGTCGTCGCAATTAATTATTACAACCTTAGCGCCAGCCATAACTGCACTTGCCGGATTGGTCCCATGAGCTGATGAAGGAATAAGAATAATGTTTCTATGTTCTTGTCCATTTTTTTTGTGAAATTCCCGGATAACCATTAATCCGGCATATTCACCAGCAGCTCCGGAGTTGGGTTGAAAAGAAATACCAGGAAAACCAGTTATTCGTTTTAGGATTTCTCCTAATTCGTAAACCAGTTGTTGGTAGCCTTCTGTTTGATCAATTGGAATAAACGGATGAAGGTTTGCAAATTCAGGCCAGGACAATGCCATCATCTCTGTGGCTGCATTTAACTTCATCGTGCAGGATCCAAGAGAAATCATAGAATGTGTTAATGAGAAATCTTTTCGTTCGAGTCTTTTAATATAACGCATCATTTCTGTCTCTGAGCGGTATTTGTTGAAGACTTTTTGAGTAAGAAAATCACCCTGGCGAATGAATTTTGAATTAAACTTAATACCGGTCTCTTTATATTCAAGGTTGCTGGAGAAATGTTTAAGGACAACCGTTGCAAAAATTTCAGCAATATGATTTACATCGTCAATTGAAGCAGTTTCCCCCAGGTTGATTCCTATTTTTGAAGAACCATAATACCAGAAATTGGTTTCATGTTCAAATGCAATTTCTTTAACCTCTTCAGCTTTAATATCCTTGGGTAACTGAATGAAGATTGTGTCGAAATAATTTTTATTTAATACTTCGTATCCAAGTTCAATAAGTTTGTTTGCAAGGATAACTGTTAGTGAATGAATTTTTAACGCTATCTGTTTTAACCCTTCTTTTCCGTGATAGGCAGCATACATACCAGCCATAGAAGCTAAAAGGGCCTGGGCTGTACAGATGTTTGAAGTTGCACGTTCTCTTTTTATGTGCTGCTCCCGTGTTTGTAATGCCATTCGAAGTGCTTTATTTCCTTCGCGATCCACAGAAACGCCAATTATCCTGCCAGGTATATTTCGTTTAAATTTCTCTCTGGTTGCAAAGTATCCGGCATGAGGCCCTCCATAGCCCATCGGAATGCCAAAACGTTGTGTCGAACCAACAACAACATCAGCGCCCCATTCTCCTGGAGGGGTTAATAATGTAAGGGCTAATATGTCTGCCGCAACAACAAAAGCACAATCGTTTTCATGGGCATTTTCAACTGTAGCTTTGTAATCTCTGATGTTACCATCAGCAGTAGGATATTGAGCAATAGCCCCAAATACTTCATCGGAGAAATTAAATTCGGTATATTTTTCGATTTTTAATATAATTCCAAGAGGTTCGCAACGTGTTTTAAGCACATCCAATGTTTGAGGAAAAATATTATCATCAACAAGGAAGATATTTGCATTTAATTTTGCTTTTGCCCTTGACCGGGAATTATAAAGCATAATCATAGCTTCTGCTGCTGCTGTGGCTTCATCAAGTAAGGATGCATTTGCTAGTTCCATTGCAGTAAGTTCCATAATCATGGTTTGGAAATTTAGCAATGCTTCAAGTCTTCCCTGTGAAATTTCGGCCTGATATGGAGTGTATGATGTATACCAGGAAGGGTTCTCTAAAATATTTCTTTGAATAACAGCAGGAAGGATTGTTTCGTAGTAGCCTAAGCCTATATAATTTTTATACAGCTTGTTTTTTGAAGCTATCTCTTTTAGTGATTTAATATATTCATATTCTGAAATAGGATCTGTTTTCTGTAATGTTTCAATCCTGATTGTTTCTGGAATCGTTTTATTAATTAATTCGTCAAGCGAATTTACACCAATAACCTTTAACATTTCTTTTACATCAGACTCACGAGGCCCAATGTGCCTTGTTACAAAATTATCGTTCATGTTATACTTTATACTTTGATTTTAAAAAACTTATGAAAATGAAAACGCAAAAATCTCATTTAATTCTACCTTAAAAAAGGATTTGTATCATGTTCTTTCCCAATCGTTGTTGCCGGGCCATGGCCTGGATATACAACCGTATCAGGTGGTAATGTCATTAATTTAGTATTTATACTGGTTATTAATGTTTCATAATCCCCCTTTGGAAGATCTGTTCTGCCTATACTTCCATTGAATAAGACATCACCAACAATTACAAAATTATCTTTTTCTGAATAATAAGCTAAACTACCTTGCGAATGTCCTGGAACATAGAATACTTGTAATTCAGATTGACCAAATGTAATTTTTCCTTCTTTTATGTTTTCATCAATTACTGGTATTTCAGAAAGGGAGAAGCCAAAAACGGCACCCTGTGCAATTGCATTTTCAACCAGATAATTGTCTTCCATGGACGCAGCAAATGGAATATTGTATCTTTTTTTTAACGCATTGATCCCAACAATATGGTCGATATGGCAATGTGTATTTATTAATTTAACAGGTGTTAGATTATTAGCCTCCAGAAACTGTACGACAGTGTTTATTTCGTTGTCAGTATAACATCCGGCATCTACTATTAGCGCTTCGCTAGAATCGTCGAATAGGACGAAAGTATTCTCCTGAAATGCATTAAATGCAAATGATTTTATCTTCATAATTAAAAATGTTAATATGCTTTATCTCTTAAAAACGGTACAAATGCGAACAAACCGTGATCTGTTATTTCAAGTTTATCGTCTTTCTTAACAATTAATTTCATGGTTTGTTGCTCTGCAGATCCTACCGGGATTACCATTCTTCCTCCTGTTTTTAACTGTTTGATGAGTTCCTCCGGAATATCTGTTGCCCCAGCAGTAATTATAATCTTATCAAAAGGCCCGTATGTTGGTAACCCTTTGTAGCCATCACCATAAAATAAATATGGGCGATAACCAAGTTTAGGTAGTTTATCCTGGGTTTTCAGGAAAAGTTCACGTTGCCTTTCAATGGAGTATACTTTTGCTTTCATTTCAAACAGTACTGCTGCCTGGTAACCGGAACCTGTGCCAATTTCAAGTACTTTGTCCATTTTTTCTATTTGCAGTAATTCTGTCTGGAATGCAACAGTATAAGGTTGCGAAATTGTTTGCCCTGCTCCAATAGGAAAAGCTTTGTCTTTGTATGAGAAATTTATAAAACTACTATCCATAAATTCATGGCGTGGTACCCTGCCAATTGCTGCAAGTACTTCTTCGTCTTTTATCCCTTTTTTCTTTATTTCTTCTACTAGTTTTGCTCTCAGGCCTTTATGCCTATAAGTATCTGTCATTTTTACAAATTATGGATACAAAAGTATTGCTATCTCACAAAATGTTGAAAACTATTTATTAAAAAAATAATGTTGATTTCTATTTCGGATATTTTTACAAAAAACAATTTTAATGATTAAGCTAGGTTTTGTAGGAAATAAAAATCATTTTTTAAGGGTTAGTAAATCGTTCAAAAATTTGATTGGATTTAAAAATATTACTTTTTTTAATCATCATGATTCTATCATATTTGAGAATAATAAACAGACCGAGAATATTAATTATGATGATTTTTTATCGAGGTGCGATGCCCTGTATTTTTTCGAGGATCCACTCTTGAATTTTAATCTTGTAGAGAAAGCTTTAAAACATACCAAGCATTGTTACCTGGAGAGCCCGAAGTTTTTTTCTTATGAAGATGTAAAAAGAATTAATAAGATTCAATTGGAGACAAGATCTAGCTTTGTTATCGGGGAAATTTCCCAACAGGTATTTAAAAATTTAAATAAAGAGTTACCATTAAAACCTCCTTTTATTATCAATGTTAATCATTCTGGAGAAGCGGACTTGATGGAAATGCTTCTTACAGATATTGATTTTGTTGTTCATTTTTTAAATTCAGACTTGAGAAAAGTAGAGGCATTAGGGTTACCTGTTACCCATAATTTGCTTAATGTAATTAATTCGAATTTATATTTTAGAAATGGTTCTGTTGTTTCATTAATTATTCAAAAAACAGAATTGGAGCAAGCTCATAAGATGGCCATATATTCACAGAATGGCTATGCAAACCTGAATTTTATTCAAAAAAGTGTTAAACTCAATGGAGACATCTTTAAGGTGGGTAATGGTGTTGAAAATATAGATGCAGACTACTTTACTAATACTATAAAATCATTCATCCAGAATGTATTAAAAAATAGCAGGAATGATATTGCCAATGAAAAGAATCTTTCTGCTATTCAAATAAAAGATTTGGTCAACAATAAAATAAAGCGATCTTTGTCAGCTTAAATTTTCAGACATTTTTATAACTTTAGAAATACTGTAAATTAAAAAAGAGTTAAGTGCTTATTCTGTAAGGAATGAACAGGAAATTACAGGTTTTTAAATATCTATTATTTGATTATTTAGCTGCAGCTTTAGCCTGGAGCGGATTTTTTCTATACAGAAAAGTTTATATCGAGCACCAAATAATTTCCCTAAATGGTGAGCTGTTCCTTGATTGGAAATTCTACATCGGTTCTATTGTTATTCCTGCTTGTTGGTTGCTATATTATGCGGCTACCGGATTTTATAAAAATATCTACAGAAAATCGCGATTAACAGATTTATGGCAAACAATACAATCATCTACTTTGGGTATTGTAATAATATTTTTTGTGCTAATTCTTGATGATCAAGTAAAATCATACACAAATTATTACTCGTTATTTTTTAATCTTTTGGGGTTGCACTTTGCTTTAACCTATATACCAAGATTGGTTTTAACATCCATCTCAACCCATAAAATCCATACAAGAAAAATAGGTTTTAAAACGATAATTGTTGGAGGGAATGGCCATGCCCTGGAAACTTATACTGATATGGAGGGGCAGGAAAAAGCATATGGGAATATAATTGTCGGATTTATAAAAGTAAAAGAAAAAACAGGAGAGAAGCTGGCAAAACATATTCCTTGTCTTGGCGATTTAAGTGATTTGCACCAAATAATATTCGAAAATAGGATTAAAGAAGTAATTATTGCTATAGAACCAGAAGAACAAGACAAAATAGGGAATATTATTAATCAACTGGCAGTTTACAATATTTCAATTAAAGCGATACCAAGTATGTATGATTTTTTAACGGGTAAGGTTAAAATGTCTCAGATATTTGGGACCCCACTTATAGAAATAACCCATAAATTGATGCCTTACTGGCAAGAACAAGCTAAACGGATTATTGATATTTTGGCCTCAATTGTTGCTTTAATACTTACGTTACCGCTTTCTATAGGACTAATTATTGGAATAAAAATAACGTCTGCAGGTTCAATTTTTTATAGTCACGAGAGGATGGGAAAATATGGCAAGCCTTTTAGAATACATAAATTTAGATCTATGTATATTGATGCAGAAAAGGATGGGCCTCAGCTTTCGAGCAAATATGATAGCCGTATTACTCCAATAGGCAGATTTATGAGGAAAATGAGGTTTGATGAAATTCCTAATTTTTATAATGTTTTAGTTGGAGATATGTCGCTTGTTGGCCCGAGGCCTGAAAGGCCATTTTTTATTGAACAGATAATGAAAGTTGCTCCTCATTACATTCATTTACAAAAAGTAAGGCCAGGAATTACTTCCTGGGGACAGGTGAAGTTTGGGTATGCTTCAAATGTAGAACAGATGGTTAGGCGTCTTAAATATGATATTTTATACATAGAAAATATGTCTTTGTATGTTGATTTTAAGATTATTATCTATACGTTGATAACAATCATAAAAGGAAAAGGTATGTAAGCCCGCTTTAACATTAGAAATTTTATATTTTTAAGCCAGAAAAACTAAAAAAATAAAATTATGAATAACTCAAAAAAGTTTGCTGTAATACTATCAGGTTCTGGTGTTTATGATGGAACTGAAATTCATGAGGCAACGTTGGCTATGTATGCAATAGCAAAAAATGGATGTTCATATGAAATTTTTGCGCCAGACATCGAACAGCATCATGTAATCAATCATTTAACGGGTAAAGAAATGAATGAAACCCGGAATGTTTTGGTGGAATCAGCAAGAATCGCCAGAGGAAAGATAAAGCCTCTTACTGAGTTTAACCCTAAACACTTTGATGTATTGTTGTTCCCTGGTGGTTTTGGTGCTGCAAAAAATCTTTCTGATTATGCTTTTAAAGGAGCGGGCTGCACAATAAACGAAGATGTTGAAGATGCAATAAAAGCAATGATTGAGTTAAAAAAACCAATTGGGGCATTATGCATTGCACCTGTGCTTTTGGGAAAGGTACTAGGCGATGTGAAGGTAACTATTGGAAGTGACGAGTCTACTATCTCTGAGTTGAAGAAGATGGGGGCAAAACATAAAGAGACTACACATGGAGAGGTTGTTATTGATGAAAAACACAAAATTGTGACAACTCCTTGTTATATGTTGGATGCAACAATCGAACAGATTGGAAAAGGTGCTGAAAATGTTGTAAAAGCACTTTTAACGTTAATCTAGATTTTTATTTGTCCGGATTCAATTCGAAGGACAATTTCTTCGATAAGCCAATCTTCACCCTGGGGATCATATTCTGTTTTAAGGCTTGAACCAAAAAGACGGGCAAGCGTCTGCCAGAATACAGCAGAGAATGTTCCCCGGAGTTCTTTTACCAAATCATAGGAGGTATTGCCTGTTTCGCGGTCAATCAATTTAATTAAAAGTCGGCCTTGGGTAATTGTTAATTTTTTTAGCTCTTCCTCATATTCAGCTCTAATGCTGTCTTCCAGGTTTTTTGTAAATTCTTTACGTTCACGTTCTGAATTCATGGCAAGCATTTCATCATTTAGCTCCTTAAGCATCTTGCTGGCTAATACAGAATACGGGTATACTATTTTTAAATTTTTAATGAGTCTTTTATATTTTCTGTCTTGCCACCAGTTATCAAATTCAAGAGGAGGATAAACAAAAACTTCTTTCAATTCAGTGACATAAATTGTGTCACCATCAATTATTTCTCTTTTTAGGATATTAAGATTTGCCAGGGAATCTTTTAAAGCTGTATCTGCTTGTTGTGAATATAAAGGGAAAGCCTTGCCTCCAAAGGACAATGCCATTAATAAAAGTATTTTAATTTTTATATTCATTTGAAGATACTTTCTCTAATATAAACAATATCCGTGCAAAAAGGGCACAGGATAAAAATCACTAACTTAAAATTATTTATTTTTAAACGATTATGATGTTTAAGTGGTTTTAAAAATTTGATTTATTTATGTCAAGGCTAATCAAAAAATTTTCTAATCAAAGTATTCTTGAATTCGATAAAGGGAAGTTTGACGATTGGTGTATCTATCATAAACTATTAGGGAAAGAACGTTATGCACCCAAAGATATTCAATATTTTACTCGTTTAAAAAAGCTATCAGAAGTTTTTAGTCCTGATATTATTTACAATGATTTTTTGGAAATCTATGAAAAAACAACGAAAGAAATAAACATTTCTGTTCTGTCAGACATTACCAATGTATCCGCTAAGTATAAAAACTATGCATTGCAGATGGATATTATTTTTACAATTCTTTATGCAGGGATGGTCGCAGAAGAAAACAAAGCGAAAGCTATCTTGAAAAAGCGAATTAAACGGCTCGGTATGCATCAATTACTTAGAGAAGGTTATACACCTCAGGTTGCTTCTATATTCAGTAAGGGTAAAAATTGGAGAGAGCTGGACAAAGAATGTTTATCACGAGGTTTTTAAATTAGAATTGTTGAGTTTTTACATAATTTTGTGAACCAAATATCAAAGAAAAGAGCAATGGATTCAAATGACAGAGAATATAAAAATGATGAGATTACAGTCTATTGGAAACCAGCGAAATGTATCCATGCAACTACTTGTTATAAGGAATTAATCGAGGTTTTTAATCCAAGGAAAAGACCTTGGGTTGATATGTCAGGAGCGTCAACAGAACGAATTATTGAAGTTGTCGATAAATGTCCAACTCAGGCACTTTACTACCGATACAATAAAGATATTGAGAAAGATCCGGATGCAGTACCTGAAAAAAAATATGAAGCTCCGGAAAAGAAAGTTGAAATTAAGGTGATGAGAGACGGGCCCCTTGTTGTAAGAGGAACCTTTAAAATAATTGACGAAGAAGGAACAGAACTAAAAACAATGAAGATGACTTCACTATGTCGTTGTGGGAAATCATCAAAAATGCCATTCTGTGACGGGACACACAGAAAGTTTGATTTTAGGGGATAAGTTTAAAATACAGAATAATATTTATAATAAATGAGTAAGGAAGCAAAAATACAGTTGATTGATAGTGGTCCATTTTGTGTTGAGGGTGATTTTGATATTATAGATGCAGAAGGGAATAAGTTGGAACTGGAAGAAAAAGTATATCTGTGTCGTTGCGGTAATTCGGAGAACAAACCTTTTTGTGACGGTTCTCATAAAAAAGTATAGTAACTATGGTTGAATTTCTTATCATGTTTACCCTGGGGATACTTATTGGTCTCTTGATTAAAAAAAAGCTAAATATAGGAACGGTAATAGAGAAATTAACCAATGTAAGCCTGTATCTACTTTTGCTTTACCTTGGACTTACAGTAGGTTTAAACAAAGTAATTGTGAGTAATCTTCCTAAGATAGGATTGAAAGTAGTATTTATCAGCGTTTTTACAATTTTATTTAGTTTGATTTGTGCCGCAATTATTTATAAGATCTTTTTTAAAAAAGATAAAGCATTGAGGAAGCAAAATGAAGAATAGTATTATTATCATCTCATTTTTTGTTGTCGGGATAATAGTTGGATTTTATTATGAAGTCCCTGAATTTTTGGTGTCAGATAAAATAGAGAAATATATTTTATACGCACTTTTATTTTTCGTTGGACTGGGGTTGGGCATAGATGATCAATTTCGGGAAATAATAAGGAGCCTTCATCCTAAGGCACTACTTGTTCCTCTGTCTGTTATGATTGGGACATATATTGGTGCTTTATTTATTCCCGTATTTATTAGTGATATAAGTGTTATTGATTCATTGGCAATTGGTTCTGGCTTTGGATGGTATAGTTTATCCAGTGTATTAATAACTGAATATGCCGGGGAGCAACTGGGTGTTATTGCCTTGGTGGCAAATATCTCCAGAGAGGTTTTAACATTATTGTTAGCGCCTGTTATGGTTAAATATTTTGGGAGTCTTTCACCAATTGCATCGGGCGGGGCAACATCAATGGATACAACATTGCCTTTGGTTGCAAAATTATCAGGAAAAGAGTTTGTGTTTATTTCGATATTAAATGGGATCGTACTTTCTGTATCTGTTCCATTTATCATTTCATTTCTTTATAGCATTTAATTATTATGGAATCAATAAATATTAACGTTACAAGCGAGATAGGCCTGCTTAAAGGAGTAATCCTTCATACTCCCGGAAACGAAGTCGAGAATATGACTCCTTCGAATGCAGAACGGGCTTTGTACAGTGATATTCTTAATTTGTCGGTTGCAAGTCAGGAGTATGCACAACTTAAAGGGGTACTCAATAAAGTTACTAAAACGTTTGAAGTTAAAACTTTGTTAGAAGAAGCAATTCACAATCACAAAGTGAAGTTGAAATTAGTAAACGAAATCTGTAAAACAGAAGGTTATCACGAGATTGAATCAGACTTAATGAGTTTAGATAATAAAGAGCTTGTAAAGCTGCTTATTGAAGGTGTTTTATTACAAAAAGATAATCTCACAAAATATTTAAGTAAAGAAACATATTCGCTTTTGCCCCTACCCAATTTCTTTTTTACCAGGGATGCTTCAATGTCAGTTTTTGATTCTGTCTTTATAGGGAATATGGCAAGTCCAGTGAGAGAGCGCGAAGCGATTATTATGAAAACTATATTTGAAAACCACGATAAGCTAATAACAAATGTCGTTCATTCAAAAGGGACTAATTTCAGGGAAAAATTACAGACTTTTGAAGGAGGTGATATTTTAGTTGCCCGCGAAGATGTTATATTAGTCGGTATTGGAAATAGAACTTCTTCGCAAGGAGTCGATTTTATACTGGATCAATTAAAATCAAAAAAAGAAAAAATAAATATTATAGTACAGGAATTGCCGGAAACGCCAGAGTCTTTTATCCACCTTGATATGGTTTTTACTTTTCTTGATTCAGACGCATGCATGATCTATGAACCAGTTGTTCTTGGAGAGAATAGGTATCAGACCATTCATATTTATGCTGAAAATGGAAATGTGAAGTCTATCAAGCCTGTGAAAAATATTCTGATAGCCTTAAAAGAACTGGGAATTGATTTAAAGCCTGTAAGTTGTGGGGGAAATGATGAAGTAATTCAACAAAGAGAACAATGGCATAGTGGAGCAAATTTCTTTGCGTTTGCTCCTGGAAAAGTAATAGGTTACAGCAGGAACATTCATACAACTGAAGAGATGAATAAAGCAGGATTTGAGATTGTTAAAGCTGTTGATGTTATCAATAATTCAGTAGATATAAATAACTATACAAAGTGTCTTGTTACTATTGATGGTTCAGAGCTTTCAAGAGGAGGTGGCGGCGCAAGATGCATGACAATGCCAATTCAACGGGAAAAGGTTAGTTGGTAAGAATGATAGATTTAAAAGATTTCCTTGAGGAAAAATATAACTATTACAATAATCCACGATTTATTGAAGACGATCCGGTTTCAATTCCACACCAATTTACCAGGACAGAAGATATTGAGATATCAGCCTTTTTAGCATCAACAATTGCTTGGGGGCAACGAAAAACAATCATAAAAAATGCTAATCAATTAATTCAATTGATGGATTTTTCTCCATTTGATTTTGTTGTTAATGCGAATGAAAAGGAATTGGAAAGGTTTAAAAAATTTAAACACCGGACTTTTAATGGAGTAGATGCTGCATCTTTTATAACTTCCTTACAGAATATATACCGGAATCATCAGGGATTAAAATCACTTTTTTACAAAAGCTATAGAGAATCAGGGAGTATAAAAGATAGTATTGTTAAAGTTCGTGATGTGTTTTTTGAAGTTCCTCATGAAGTAAGAACAGAAAAACATTTCGCTAATATTTTAAAAAAAGCTTCAGCGAAACGATTAAATATGTTTTTGCGTTGGATGGTGCGAAAAGATGGGAGAGGAGTAGATTTTGGAATTTGGGATAACATTGAGACAAAGGAATTATTTCTGCCGCTTGATGTTCATACAGGAAATGTTGCCCGAAAATTAGGCCTGTTAACCCGGAATCAGAATGATTGGTTAGCTGTAGAAGAGATAACCAATAAGCTTAAAGATTTTGACAGGAAAGACCCTGTGAAGTATGATTTTGCACTTTTTGGATTAGGGGCTTATGAAAAATTTTAGTGTGTAATAAAAAATCGAAGAGGGCACAGTAGGTTGAAATCATCAACTTCTCTGTGCCCTCTTCAGCTTTTAGGCTTATAGTAAGTAGTTATATCTTGATTATTTTCTAACTTTTCCTTTTAAAATTCTTTTGTTTTCAGCTTGTCTAATGGTATCATAAACAACTGGTGTAGCAATGAATAATGATGAGTATGTACCCACAACAACACCGACCATTAAAGCAAATATAAATCCACGGATTACTTCTCCACCGAAAACAAAGATGGTAAATAACACAACAAAGGTACTTAATGATGTACTGAACGTACGGCTTAATGTACTGTTAAGTGCGCTATTCATAATTTCACTTCGGTTATGTTTTGGGTGAATCATTATATATTCCCTGATACGGTCGAAAACAACTACGGTATCGTTTATCGAGTAACCAACCACTGTTAGTATCGCAGCAATAAATGCCTGGTCAATTTCCAAAGAGAATGGTAGGATACCATAGAATATTGAGAACATACCAAGAACAATGAGCACGTCATGCATTAATGCAGCAACAGCACCCAAACCATATTGCCAGTTTTTAAACCGGACAAGGATGTAAAGGAAGATTGCTACAAGAGCAAATAATATTGCCCAAACAGCCTCTTTTTGAATATCATCCGCAATTGTTGCCCCAACTTTATATGAACTTTGACGGTAGTCATCAAGGAATTCTTGTTTTGAAACGCCATCAGCTATTAATGGTTTTAAATCATCATAAAGGATTGTTTCTATTTCTTCATCAATAGAAGGGTCATTCTCACTATATTTATATTTGGTGACAATTCTTACCTGGTTATCTTGTCCGTAAATTTTTACTTCAGGTGCCCCGCCAAATGACTCAGAAAGTATATCTTGAATTTCAACAGTATTAACAGGTTGTTCAAATTTAATTACATACGTTCTACCTCCTGTAAAATCTACACCAAAGCTAAGTCCTCTAAATACTAACGAGAGAATACCAATAGCTATAACTATTCCGGAAACAATATAATATGTTTTTCTTTTTTCAATAAAATGGATATTCGCATTTTTGAAAGCGCCTTCAGTAGTTTTTGTGGCAAAAGTGATATCATATCCTTTTTTCAGGAACCATTCAAAAACCAAACGGGTTATAAAAATTGCAGTGAATAATGATGTTCCAATACCGATAAGTAATGTTGTTGCAAAACCTTTAATTGGACCAGAACCAAATAAGAAAAGAACCAACGCGGTAAGCATTGTTGTTACGTTCGCATCAATAATTGCAGAGTAAGCATTTTTATAACCATCTGTAATTGCCAGTTTAATTCCTTTTCCGGCATGCACCTCTTCACGAATTCGTTCATAAATAAGCACGTTCGCATCAACAGACATACCAATTGTTAATACGATACCTGCGATACCTGGTAATGTTAATACTGCGCCTAACGATGCAAGGACTCCAATTAACAAAAACATGTTTGCTAACAAAGCAACGTCTGCAACTAAACCAGCTTTTCGGCTATAGTAGAAGACCATGTAAAGAAGAATTACGATAAAAGCAATTAAGAATGAATTGAAACCAGCATTAATAGCTGCATGGCCTAAAGAAGGCCCAACAATTTCTTCCTGTATAATTCTCGCAGGGGCAGGCATTTTACCTGATTTAAGTACGTTTGCTAAATCCTGTGCCTCTTCCTGCGTATAGTCTCCGGTAATTCTTGTACTACCTCCGGTAATTTCTTCGCTAACCCTTGCTGATGATTGAACATATCCATCAAGCACAACCGCCACAAAACCATGCGGTGTTTTGCTGGCAGCATCTTTTGTCATTCGTGCCCATGTTTTTGCCCCTTCAGCATTCATAGACATGCTAACTTCCATGGTGTTTCCAAACTGAGAAAGGTTAACCCTTGCATCAACAACAACGCCTCCGTCAAGAGGGGCTTTTCCGTCACGAGTGTTTACTTTTACTGCATGTAACTCGAATCGTTCTTTATTATCCTGGAAATTCTGTTTTGTTGGTTTTGCACTCCAAAAGAATTTTGCATCTCTTGGGAATACTGATTTTACTTTTTCTAATGACAAATAATAACTGACTTTTCCAGTGTCTTTTATTAAAGAATAGCCAACTAATGATCCTTGTCCTATTTGATTGTTAAATGCATTTGGTGTTAATACATTAAATAGGGGATAGTCACTAATAAAATCTGATTCTGCTGCAGATGTATCTTTTTCTGCTGTTTCTTCTAGTTGATTTAAAAGCCCTAAGCCTGTAGTGTCTTCTGTGCTTGTTGCTTCATTGGCAAGAGGGGTTTCTTCAGTTTGGTTTATGTTGCTTTCAGTAGTTGTATTTTTGTTTTTAGAAAGAACTTTTTCTGCTTCCTCAATTTCTTTTATTGTTGTATTTGCATCAATCAGGCTTGGATATAGCTCACTAAATTCATATCCTTCCCAGAATTCAAGGTTAGCAGTTCCTTGTAAAAGTTTTCTTACCCTTTTTTGATCTTTAACACCTGGTAATTCGATAAGGATTCTTCCACTAGTTTCAAGTTGTTGAATATTTGGTTGGCTAACACCAAATTTATCAATACGGCTTCTCAAAATATTAAATGAGTTATCGATAGCACTTTTTGTTTCTGTTTTTATAACAGCGATAACATCCTCGTTACTTGAATTAAAACTAATGCGATCCCTAAGTTCCGGTGTAGCGAAAATTGCAGCTAATTTACCATTTGGGTCAATCTCTTCGAAAGATTCTTTAAATAAGGTCACAAAATCAGCCTGGCTATTTTTTTGTTTTTCTGTAGCCAAAGCCATAGCTTTATTAAAAGTAGAATCAGAGGAGTAATTTGAAAGAGCTCTTATTACATCATTTACAGAAATTTCGAGGGTTACGTTCATACCTCCTTTAAGGTCAAGGCCTAAGTTAATTTCTCTCTCCTGACATTCCCTGTATGTGTATTTAGCAACACCAATATTATATACGGTTTCGCTTGCAATTGAATCAAGATATTGTTGTTCTTTTTGTAAATCTCCTTGTCCGTATTCCTTTGCATCTTTTTTAACCTTACTGGTTACGTAGGTAAAAGATAATTGATAAAGGGCCGCAATGGCGAACAGAATTGCAACAACACGTATTACTCCTTTATTTTGCATTTCAGTCTGTTATTTTAAAATTTATAAATTATTGTATTACAAGTCAATTTTTATGCGGCGCAAATATATTAATTATTTTTTTACTTCAAGAAAAGGGTGGAAATTAAATAAACTTAATGGCGTGATTATCCCAGATATTGTAACAATCATTTTGCTTTAAGCGTAAATTTAAATTTAAAAATTTAACCATTTAATTTATTTTGTATGAATCTTTATATACACAAATCTATTTCTTTATTCTTGGGATTATGTTTAGGGGGTGGAGTAGTTCTTTCGCAAGACTCTTGGGGGAAAATACAGGATTTGCCTATCCAGGAAAGACTTTCAGCAACAAGTTTTTCGCTTGGATTTGATGGTTATGTTGGGCTTGGAGAAAATGATAGTTTACTAAATAATTTTTATTCACTCTCTTTTATTGATAATACATGGAGAAATGTGTCCCAGTTCCCTGCAAGTGCAAGAAAAGGAAGTGTTTCTTTTGTAATAGGCGGTTATGCTTATGTTGGTTTAGGGGTAAGTAGTGCCGGTTATGAACATGATTTTTGGAGATATGATTCTTCAATTGATGACTGGCAGGAAATAGCTTCATTTCCCGGAACAGGACGGGCATATTCTGTTGCTGACACTTTAAATGGATATGGATATGTGCTTACCGGAATAGATTCTTCTGGCTATCCAACAGATGTCTGGCGTTATGATGCAAAGACAGATAGATGGGAAGAAATGAATGATTTCAACGGGAATGGGAGAACAAATGGTTATATTTTTAGCTTAAATAATACTTTATACGTTGGGAATGGTTATCAAGGTTCTTCATTTCAGAATAATGGATTTAAATATATACCAGCAACAGATTCATGGGAAGAATTTGGCGTATTCAGCGGTACATTAAGACAGGGAACATCCTTTGCATCAGCAAACAATAAAGGGTATTTTGGATTAGGATATAATGGGCGCGAATGGTGGGAGTTTGATCCAACTACAGAAGAGTGGGCACAGACAACAGATTATGGAGATAGCGAAGATTCTAATGTTGGCGGGGCCATTGCAATATCATTAGCCAATAGAATATATGTTGTTAGTGGTTTACAAGACGATGCGACAATTCAGGATGTGTTTAAATTCACCCCGGAGATGGAATTACCTTCTGAAAGTTATGGTTTTAGTTATGAGCAAAAAAATGCTCGTTATGTGAAAGTTAGTTTTTTTGGAGAGCAGGATTTTACCAGTGCAGAAAAAGTTTTAGCCAGGAAAAAAATTAATGCGGAAAATTGGGTTGTTGTGGATACAATTGGGAGTGATATTTTTTATTATATCGACACCACACTATCAGAAGCGTCCTATTATACTTATAGTATAGCAGCTTTTAATGCAAATGGTATTACCGAATTTGTCAATGGTAGTTCTGTACATACGTATAATTATATTGAGTCTCCTCAAAATATTGCTCTCACAAAAGATCAAAGTAATGATATAAATCTTACCTGGGATGATGTTTCTTCTGATGAGGATGCTTATGTTATTGAGATGAAGGCCAACTATGAAACTGATTATAATGTTGTAGCTACACTTTCAGAGAATTCAGAAGCGTATATTTATAAAAATCCACAAAAAGAAGTAACATATCAATTTAGGATTGTTACACATTCAGATGTATTAGCCAATGATACAACAGAAGAAAAACAGATTGCCTTAACTGAGCCTGGCAGGTGGGAAACCATGACTAGTTTCCCCGGGGCAGGAAGAATCAGGGCAGTAAGCTTTGTTTTAGATGGTAAAGCTTATATGGGATTAGGTAGAGAAGAAAGTGGAGGATATTTAAAGGATTTTTGGCGATTTGATGCCTTAACAGAAGAGTGGACCCAACTCAATGATTTTTCGGGATTAGCAAGAATGGGTGCTGTTGCATTTACAATAGGAGATTTTGCATATGTCGGAACAGGAAATAATTCGGATAGTTTGCTTTCTGACTTTTGGAAGTATAATCCTTCAGAAGATTCATGGACTCAAATTGAAAATTTTGGTGGAGGTAAGCGGACTGGAGCATCTGTCTTTTCATTAAAGGGAAATGGATATGTAGGATACGGTGCAACTAATATTAATTGGACAACAGATATAAAGGACTTTTGGAAATATGATCCGGTCAATGATATATGGACAGAAGTGTCAAGCATATTAACAAGTGGGAGAATCGGTGCGACAAGTTTTGCATTAGCAGATACAGGGTATGTTATTTTTGGGGCAAATTATTCAGTCGAAAAACCGTATAAATTATATGCCTATTATCCAGATGATGACAAGTGGGAAGAGAAGAATGTCCTGAATTCACATTATGATTATTCTTCTAGTGGTGGAGTTTTTATTATTGATAATAATGCATATATATCTGGTGGGTTAGGGTATAAAGCTGGCTTTTCGTATGAACATTCAATGGATACCTGGAAATATGATCCCGTGAACAATCAGTTTTTACTTTGTGGGGATATTAATTTTTCACAATATAACCAAGTTGCTTTTGCGCTTGAAGGAAGGGGGTATACTTTTACCGGAAATGTAGTTGATAACTCTGGGTATGATTACAACACAGCAAAAGCCCAAGTTTTTTATCCAGATAGCATACCTGAATTCCCTGAACCTGAAGCAAACTGGGAAGGTGATAAACTTGTTGTGCAATGGAACGATATTAGTTTTTCCGAAAACGGGTACAATCTGTATCGCTCTTTTAGTACCAATGAATATGAATTGTTAGCGACTCTTCCGGAAGATTCTTTGTCGTACAATGACTCCGAACTTGATATGGAAGAATTAGATACTGTAAATTATAAAGTTGAAGTGTTATGGGATGACAAAACAACATTTTCAGAGACTATGCGGATTCGGCCGTTAAATGCCCCGGAAGTTATTTCAGTAAAATCCCTTGCTTACAATGAGGTTGATATTACAATTAAGAAGACATCATCGTTTGCCGAATCAGTACTTATTTTTAGATACAAAGGAAGTGGAAATTGGGGTTCAAGTCCTAACTATGATTATGAAAATCTTATGGAGGGGCCGGGTGATACTATTGTTACGATTCACTATTCTGATGATACCCTGGACGAATTAGAATTATTAAAATTTAAAACTGAGAATATTTTACTCCGGGATATTTATTCTTATTCTTCTGCTGTTGTCGAATTTAGTGATGTTTATACATTATTAAAACATCCTGTAGTAGACACGATGATCCGAACAACAAATGAAATTGAACTTGTCTGGGGCCTTCAGTCTATTTATGCTGATAGTGTTTCAATTGAAAGGATGACTGTGGGTGATGAAGAAGGGCCTGTGCTTCTTGCTACAAATGCTGCAAAAGATACAGTATTCTTTGATTCTGATGTTAATGAAGAAGATGTCTATATTTATTATCTTACTGCTTTTAATGATACAATGGTTTCGAAAGTAACACTTTTTAATACAAGTGTTTACACATCTGTTAATAATGATTATATCAATGAAGAAATTTCTCTTTATCCAAACCCTGTTGTTAATGAATTGGTCGTTGGGCTTCCCCAGGATTATGCCTCTGAAAAAGTAATTGTTAGGTTGTATAATCATGCAGGAGTTTTATTAGAGCAGGTATTATCAAATAATACAGCGGAGATAAAATTGCCTGTATCTCATTTAAAACGAGGGGTATATATTGTGGAGATAAATTCAGGAGGAAGAAAAGAGTTTAAAAAAATAATTAAGGAATAACCCCCAGTAATTTATTTTTGATTTTTGATTGCTGATTTTTTGTAGTTCTAAAATCAGCAATCATCATTCTTCAATTTTAACTAATAAATTTTATTTGTTGTCAAAACGATGGACATTTAATCGGTATAGGGTGTCGTTAAAAGAATTATAAGGTTGCTTATAATTCCGGATTAATTCATTACCTCGTCAAAGTCTTGTTCCAGGGCTTCATTTTTCTCGAAATCAAAAAGAGTAAGCCTTCTGATTCCATAAAAATAGTCCCAATAATTTCTTAATGCTGAAATATATTTTTGTTGTGCGTCATCTTTTTCAGATTGAGCAACATTTAGATCGAGAACATCTATTTTCCCAATAAGAAATCTTGATTTTGCAACAGCATACCTGCTTTGAGCTATGTCACCTGCTTTTCTTGCAATTTCAACCTGATCATCCTGTAAATTAAACTGCATAGCCATCAAGAATATTTCTTGTTCAAAATCTATTCGTTCTTGCAAAACATTTGTGCGAACAACTTCCTGGGCCGATTGTGCCATTTTATATTGTCCTCTGCCAAGCCCCCAATCAATTAGTGGTAATTCTATCCCAATCAGTAGCCCCTGTTGATCCAATGGATTTTTGTAAGCAGCAGTAAGTTCATTTGCTCTTTGGGTAAGACCGTAACTAGCGTAAATATTAGCATCTAATCCTTTTTCTGCCCGAGATTCAGCAACATCCTGTGCAGCCTCCAACAATTGCCTCTCCATGCCTAAGATATCGGGATGATTATTTTTTGCCTCGGAAAGTGCTTTATTTACTTCAACTTCAAAATTGGGAATTGAATCAGGAATAATAAGGGTGATATTTACCTTGTCGTTATATCCTAAAAAAGATCGTAATCGATAGCGGCGTAATTCTAAATCAATTTTTGCTTCATTCAGTGCTAGTCCTGAGTTTAAATAACTGAGTTCCATTTGTAATAACTCATTTTCAGCAATAGTTCCAATATTAAAACGCCCAGTAGCAATTTTATACAATGTATCGGTGTTGGAGTAATTAAATTCTGCTATTTCAAGATTTTTTTGGGCAAGGACCAAATCAAAAAAATATCCTACCGCTCTAATATTAACGAGCTCTACATTTTCAATGTATTGTTTTTTAGCCTCTTCGTATTTTAAAGGATTAATTTTCTTTTCCCATTTTAATTCATTGTATTTTATGGTTGACTGAGAATAACCAATGCTTGTTGGTGTTGTAATAAAACTCGTGCTACTGTTCGTGCCAAGTACGTCATATCTTCTGAGGCTAGAGCTGACAAAGAGTTCTCCTCCAGTTAATCCGATATTCTGATTTAATTCCAATTCCATCAAAGAATTATTGTTGTTTAGTTCAACAAATATTTCTTCGCCGTTATCGTATTCGCGATCTATAGAACGGTCATAATCCAAAACGTTTCCTGTTAAAGTTAGCGAAGGTCTGTATTCTGCAATGTGAGTCCGGTATTCCCAATAGCTGTTTCTAAATGTGTGTTTTGCTAAAATTGCTTGGGGAGATTGTTCTCTTGCTATTCTCAGTACATCATCAAGAGAAAGTGTCTCATTTATTGTTTGAGAATTAATAGGATTATTAAATACAGATAATACCAAAAAGATTATACTTATAATTTTCTGATGCATGTTAATGGGTTTATTCATATCGAAGAGATTCTATAGGATCTTTTTCTGAGGCTCTTTTTGCAGGGGCATAACCAAATATTACTCCTACCGACGCAGAAACAAAAAAAGAAATTATTACACCAACAGGGGATACAATCGTATTAATATCTGCAAAGTGTTTGATGAGTTGTGATAATATTATTCCTAAAATAACACCAATTAATCCTCCTGTCACACTAATTAATATAGCTTCAGATAAAAACTGGACAACAATATCTTGTTTTTTTGCGCCAATAGCCAAACGGGTTCCAATTTCTTTTATTCGTTCCATTACTGATGCAAACATAATATTCATAATGCCTATCCCACCAACCAAAAGGGAAATACTGGCAATGGCCCCGAGGACAATATTGAAAATATCTTTAGTGCGTTGCTCTTGTTTTAATAAAAGTTCAGGAATTGTAATTTCAAAATCTTTTTTTTCCTGATGTCTTCGAATGAGCATACGGCTTAACACCTCGGCAGTTGGCGAAAGATCTTCAGATTCTTTAACCTGAACGATAATTCGGTCTAACTGATGATAGTTTGACGACGTATTTTGCGAAGGCGTAACACTCATACCAAATCCTCTTCCTGTTGCAGTCACAACAACATTTCTTTGTGTTACCAATGCCCGGTTCTGAAATCGCATTAACATTGTTTTTGCAGGGATGTAAATGTTATCGTTAAATACATTTATCCCCGTATTTTCAAAGCCTGAAAGCGTAACTGTTGTTTTTTCTAAAACCCCTATTACTTTCAGCCAAACAGAACCGAATTTGATGTATTTTCCTATAGGATTTTCTTTATTGAAAAATTTAGCCCGAATATTTCCCCCGATAATACAAACTGGGATTCCGTTTTCTTCCTGTATATCACTGAATATTTCGCCTTGCTCCATGGGGAGATTATATAAATCAAAATACTCTCTGGATACACCTAATATTTTTGCAGCCTCTCTTTTTCCATTCTGGACTACAAACGAATTTAAAACAATCTCAGGGCTTATTTTTTCAATTGTTGGTAATACTTCCTTAATCGCTTCCATATCCAACAATGTTAATCCGGGAGAAAATTTGTTTTTATCTAATCCATCAACATCGTCAGATTCGCTGTCTTCATCTTTAGCTTCAACAATTGGTGTTATTACTATATTATTTACACCAACCATTTTTATTTGTTCTAGAATTTCTTGTTTTGCCCCTTTTCCAATAGCCAGCATGCTAATAACAGCTGCAACGCCAAAGATAATTCCAAGCCCGGTTAGTATCGATTTTAATTTATTGGCTATAATAGATTCAAAAGCTATGTTAATATCATGAACGTACCTTTTCATCGCTGCATTGGTTGTTGAGGGTTACGAGGTCTTCTTTTTTCTTCTGGAGCACTCTTTTCTTGTACTTCTTCTACTTTTTCTTTTTCTGATAAACGGGCTTTAATTTCTTCGACTAATTCTACGTTGTCGTATTTGTAGCTTTCAGTGTTTTCGGGTACAGATAACAATACCTTATCTCCTGTGTCTAATCCTTTCTCGACTATAATGCTGTTTTCGTTTGATTCTCCAAGAAGAACAAGTTTTTTAGTGTTGTTTTTTGTGTAAACAAAGGTAAGGCTATCGTTGCTATGCACCGCTTCAAGAGGCAGATACTTTGCATTTTCAAATGTTTGTGTGATGATAGCGTTGCTGGTAGTCATTGAAGGTCTTAATATTGGGTCTGTTTCATTCATTGTAATTTCAACTTCAAAAACCTTTGCGTCGGCATTTGGAAGTTGCTCTCCAATATTTGCAACCTGAGTTACTTTTCCCGTAAATTCTTTTTCAGGGAAAGCATCTACCCCAATAAATACTGATTGTCCTTGTTTTATCTTGCTAATATCAATTTCATTTACATATGTTTTTGATGTTAGTATAGATAAATCTGGCAAGGTTGCTACAGTTGCAGAGCGCCATATATTTGCCTGTGAACCTGCTTTTCTTTTTGTTCCATCTCTTTCTTTTTCATATATAACCATTCCAGGAGCAGGTGCCTTTATTACAAGCATTCCTTGTGCTTTTATTATGTTTTCTTTAGTCCGTAATTTTTTCTGAAGTTGCATTGATTGTTGGCGTATAGTAACACGCGACTGTTGAACTTTTAGATCGTAAGCATTGATTGCCTGGCTATATTCTCTTTTGGCCCTGTCGAGTGTGATTTGTGCCTGCCTGATTACAGCAGGGGATTCATATTTAGATTGCTCAAGAGTAATTTCAGCTTCTTCCATTGTGTATTTTAGATTCTGTATCTGGTCTCTTTGAGAACGTAATTCTAAAGACGAGTCGATTTTGGCTTTTTCAATATCTCCTTCTGCCTGTTCTATTTCTTCTTCAGTATCTCGTAAAGCGTTTTCAACTTGAGTTTGTTCCAGAGTGGCAACAATTTCACCAGAGTCAACCACTGTTCCTTCGGGAACAAGAGTCGCTATTGTTATCTCAAATACTCTTATCTCTCTTAATTCTTGTTGTGGAGCTGTTATTTCTACTGAGTTTTTTGCTTGTAGTTCACCGGTTACAGTAACTCTCACCTCAAAAGGGCCTTCTTCAACTTCTGTTTCTATAATTTTTTCTGTGTCGGAACTAGAAGAACTGTAGATGATTAAAGAAATTATAAGTACTCCAATTACAGCTAGGGCAATCCATGTATTTTTTTTCATGGTTCAGGTTATGTTTTTAGTTTTTGTAATTTACTGCGTTAAAAATCGCATAAATATATGTTATTTACAACATAATATTTTTAAAAGGTCTTCATTACAAAAATTATACCTGAGTACTACAAAGCAACCTTTCTTAAATATTTTTCATCATATACCTAAAGCAATTAAATCTATTAGACCATGAAAAAATTACTACTAACTGTTGTTTATAGCCTGTGTTTTATGATGTTGTCTTATTCTCAGGATTCCATAGCAATTAAAATGAGTATGGCTGACTTGAAGTTAGAATTAATAAATTCTAAACTGGAATTACTTGACTCAAAGATAAAATTATGGGAAACAAAGCCCGAAGAATTAAATCTTCGAATTAATGAATTAAATCAAAAAGTAGCTCAGTTAGATTTTAGGCCACAAGAATTAAACGAGCGTTTTGAGCAGATTGAAGTTATGATAGAAGAACAACAAAAGCAGAATGAAAAGATAAAAAAGAATGAAAAACTAAATTACATTCAAAATGAAGAACAAAATATGTCTTCGCCATCGTATTTTAAATATGCTATTGGGTTAAATCCTGTCAGGGTGTTTGAGGGATCGTTCGAATTATTTGTAGAGCGGGTTATAAATAATAAAAATTCAATTGAGTTATCTGCCATGGCTACTTATGCGACAGAGAATGGGATTTCTAACGCGTATCTTAATAAACAGGAAATGAGTTATTATAATTTAGCAACAAGTGATTATGACGTATACAATAGCGAAACATTATCGGGGTTTGGTTTTACCTTAAAATGGAAAAACTATCTTCTACCTGAAGTACGCTCTAATTTTGCTGCTCCAAGCGGGCTATATGCTGCTCCCGTAGGATTGTTCCGTCGTATTTATAGCCTTGGGATAGATAATGTTTACGATGAAGAAGAAGGCGTTTGGAAAGACGTTGAAATAAAACAAAGATTTAATATATTTTCTGGTGGAGCGATTATCGGTTGGCAGTTGCCTGTTTCAAGGGTTGTTTCAATTGATGTTTATGTAGGGGGAGCAATTCGTTTGAGTAAATATGATGAGGAAAGCCATTTTACCCGTTATAAGAACTGGAAAAATATTGATTTCTCGGGTGTTCTCCCAACTGCTGGAATAAAAATTGGGATTTTGAAATAACTGGAAAAGAAGCTGTTCTATAGGAATTGTATGTTAAAAGCTCTCAGCATGGTTTAAAGTGCAGCCAAGAGCTTTTATTTTTTATAATAATTTCTCAATCTCCCCAATAACCTTATTTGCTAGCTCATCAGCTGCATCTTTAGAATTGCTTTCTGCATATATTCTTATAATAGGCTCAGTATTCGATTTTCTGAGATGGACCCATTCGTTTTCAAAATCAATTTTTACTCCGTCAATATCATTGATTTTTTCGTTTTTAAAATGCTCTTTTACGGTAACAAGAAGTTTGTCAACATCGATATCTGGAGTTAGTTGCATTTTGTTTTTGGATATAACATATTCTGGGTATGTTGCTCTTAGCGCAGAACATTTTTGTCCTGATTTAGCAAGTTGACTTAGAAACAGGGCAATACCCACCAAAGCATCACGACCTGAGTGTAAAGCTGGATATATTACTCCTCCATTTCCTTCTCCTCCAATAATGGCATTGGTCTCTCTCATTTTAGAAACAACATTAACCTCGCCAACAGCTGCGGCATTGTATTCACAACCTTCATAATTGTTTGTTACATCCCTAAGTGCCCTTGATGAAGAAAGGTTTGAAACTGTATTTCCTGGAGTATGTTTTAAAATATAATCAGATACAGCAACTAAAGTATATTCTTCGCCAAACATAGAACCATCTTCATTTATTATTGCAAGACGGTCAACATCAGGATCAACAACAAAACCAAGATCTGCATTTTGTTCTTTAACTACAGATGAAATTTTTGATAGATGTTCAGGAAGAGGCTCTGGGTTATGCGGAAATTCACCAGTAGGATCACAATAAAGCTCAATGATATTTTTAACACCCAATGACTTTAAAAGTTTTGGGATAATAATACCTCCTACAGAATTAACACAGTCAATCGCTATTGTATAATTTGCCTTTTTTATTGCATCAATATCAACTAAATCTAAATCAATTATTTTTTGAATATGGATGTCATCATATTCTTTTGAGTATTTTATGATTCCCGTTTTATCGATATTTTCATAAATAAAATCTTCTTTCTCAGCGATTTCTAATAGGAGTTCGCCATCAGCTGCAGAAATAAATTCCCCTTTTTCATTTAACAATTTTAATGCATTCCATTCTCGGGGGTTATGGCTGGCTGTTAGAATAATTCCTCCTTGCGCCTTTTCTTCAGGTACGGCAATTTCAACTGTTGGTGTTGTGGCAAAATCAAGACAAACAACATCAATCCCCATTGAACAGAGTGTTTGGTTAACAAGATTCATAACCATTTCTCCGGATATTCGTGCATCGCGGCCAACAACAACTTTAATGGATTTTTCTGCATGTTGCATTTTTAACCATTTACCATAAGCTGATGAAAATTTTATAATATCAAGAGGTGTTAATCCTTCTCCTGGTTTTCCTCCAATTGTTCCCCTGATACCCGAAATAGATTTTATTAAAGTCATAACATGTAATTTTATTATAAAAGTAAAAAAATAATAGTTACTCTTGCTATAGTTTGATTCGTGCAGCATTAAATTTATGTTTACTTTTGTTCACAATTTTTTAATTATGCAGAAAAAGACAGAACGAAAAAATACCAAAAGCACTTATGGTTCAAAACCTAAGACCGGGTTCAAATCAAAACCTTTTAGAAAGAGAGAAAAACCAGTCCTGGTAAAAAAGGATGATTCAACAAGGTTAAATAAATTTCTTGCCAATGCTGGAATTTGTTCCCGAAGAGATGCTGATAATCTTATTCAGGCCGGCCTTGTTACAATTAATGGGGAGATTGTTAGCGAACTAGGTTCAAAAGTGAAGCCTGGCGATGATGTTCGTTACAATGGGGAACGAATTAAATCAGAGCGGAAGGTTTACATTCTAATGAATAAACCAAAAGATTATATAACAACATTAGAGGATCCTCACGCAAAAAAAATCGTTACCGAGTTGTTTCGGAATAAAGTTAAGGAAAGGGTATATCCTGTTGGTAGGTTGGATAGAAATACAACGGGTGTTTTGCTTTTTACCAATGATGGAGATTTGTCAAGTAAGTTAACCCATCCTGGTTTTAATAAAAAGAAAATATATTCGGTTACACTGGATAAACCGGTTACTAAAAATGATATGATACAGCTTGACGAAGGAATTGAGCTGGAAGATGGTTTTATTCAGACAGATGCGATTAGTTATACAGATCCTGATGACAAGAAACAAGTTGGGGTTGAAATTCACTCTGGCAAAAACAGAATTGTTCGCCGTATGTTTGAGCATTTGGGATACCGCGTATCAAAACTTGATAGGGTTTATTTCGCTGGTCTTACTAAGAAAAATTTAAGACGCGGACAATGGCGTTATCTTGATGAAAAAGAAATTGGGATGTTAAAAATGAATGCTTTTGAATAGATAAACGATAAATGAAGAAGTTATAAGTCATAAGTAAAAAAGAATAATACCAGTCCAGAGACTGGAAGTTGTACTTTAAATATTGGCACGAAAATTCAAGATAAGCAACCCGAAACCCAGCAACAAGAGTTATTCCTCTATTCTGTCGATTAAGGATTGAGGGATATCTTTTTTTGTTTTAAGTCCAAGACTTTTTAATTCATCCGCTCTTTTAATAAGGTTGCCTTTTCCGGTATGGAGTTTTTTCATAGCATCTTCATATGCTCCTGTTGTTGATTTTAAACGATTTCCAACAGTAATTAGATCGTCTATTAAACCGGCAAATTTATCGTACATATCACCACTTTTTTGGGCAATTTCCTGTGCATTTCTGCTTTGATATTCCTGGCGCCACATACTTTCTATCATTTTTAATGCAGCAATAAGGTTTGTTGGGGAAATTAGGAGTATGCGTTTTTGGTATGCGAAGTTCCAAATATCTGTGTCGCTTTGGATAGCCAGAAAATAGGCAGGCTCGATTGGCATAAACATCATTACAAAATCAAGTGTTTGTAGTTGATAAATATCCTGGTAATTTTTTGCGCTTAGTTGTGTGATATGGTTCTTAATTGATGAAATATGATCTCTTAAATGTTTTACCTTTTCATCATCGTCTTCTGAAGCTACATATCTCTCGTATGCTGTTAGAGAAACCTTTGAGTCAATTATTATACTTCGTTCGCCGGGATAAGATACTATAATATCAGGCTGGGATTTTTTCCCTTGTTCATCGGTAAATGATGATTGGACAAAATATTCGCGGTTTTTTACTAGTCCCGATTTTTCAAGAATACTTTCCAGGATAACCTCTCCCCAATTACCTTGTGTTTTAGATTCACCTTTTAATGCTTTTGTCAGGTTGTTAGCTTCTTTGCTGACTTGCTGGTTTAATTCGGCAAGACGTTTTACCTCTTCTTTTAATGAAAAGCGTTGTTGGGCTTCTTTGTCGTAAGTTTCTTCTACTTTTTTTTCAAAATCTTTGATTTTTTCGCCAAGAGGTTTTAATAATTCGCCAATGTTGGTTTTGTTGAGTTCTGTGAATTTTTTGGACTTTTCTTCTAAAATGTCATTGGCAATATTTTTAAACTCAACTGAAAGTTTTTCGTGCAGACTTTTTAACTCTTCTTTTTGCTCGATAAGTTTTTCTTGTTGATTTTGGTTGATTGCCTCCTGGGCAGACAGTTTCCTGGTTAATTCTAAAACTGAATTTCTTTCTGTTTCAATATTTTGTTTAAGTTGATTGATTTCTTCAGAGAGATGGGCAGTTTTTTCTTCTTCGATTGATTTACTGCCAGATTCCTTATTGCGATAGATAAACCAAGAGGCGGTAAAGCCAATAATTAAGCCGATAAATAAGAAGACAATATCCATGTTTTTAGGTTCAAAGATAAGTATTTTCAAGAGTAGCAAAGGCTAATGTTGATAACTTAACTTTGAGAAAAGGCCGGCCTCTTTAATTTTTCTATTTCCTCAATAAATAATTCAGGCAAGGGGACCAACCTAACATTTTTGGGGGGCGTATTAATGATATTACTGGAATATCCTCCTGAGATAAAAATGATTTTTTGCGGAAATGTTTCTGCTAATTTATTTACATATTTTATTATGGCATCCGGAGTAAGTGTAGTAAAAAATGACGTAAGCAGGAAATCTGTTTTTTGAATTTTTTCCACTTCAACAATATCTTTAAACGGAACAGATTGCCCAAGATAAATGACCTTGTGCCCGCGTTTTTGTGCTAAGAATGAGTAAAAAAGGACTCCCAGTTCGTGAAGCTCTCCTTCTGGTAGAAAAATTAAGAATTTTTGTTTGTCGTTTTTAACCCTTCCTTTTTGTCCTTCAATAGCAACAAGTAATTTTTGGCGGATAATATTGGCTATAAAATGTTCCTGGGCCGGGTTTATTGTGCCTGTTTGCCACATTACGCCTATACGGACAAAGAGTGGATAGATTATTTTAATGAATGTTTCCTCGAAACCGATTTGGAAAACGGATTTTGAAATTATCTCATCGAATTTATCTTCATCCATTTCTATCATCGTAACACTTAAACGTTCAATCTGACTTTCAGAGTCACTTGCGTTTTGTGAAAGGATACTGATTTTTTCGCTTAATTCTGATTCGCACATCTGGGCAATTTTCGAAATCTTTATACCATTGCGGTTCAGGATAGAAATATTTAAAAGTTTCTTTAAATCATTATCGTTATATAAGCGTATGTTTGTAGCAGTTCTGTCCGGGGTAACAAGTTTATATCGTTTTTCCCAGATTCTTATAGTATGAGCTTTTATACCAGATAAATTCTCTAAATCCTTTATTGTATAGTTCGCCATCTTAGTTCTCGTTATGTCTCAAATACATCTTAATTAACAAGGGTTTAATTAATTTGTTTTTAATAGTAGAAATTTTCTATATTTTTCTAATTATAAATAAACCGTCCCTCAATGGGAGCAGCGTTTTTTCAATTCCATTATGGTTACTTATGAATTTGTTAAATTCAAGAATACCAATAGTAGATCTGTCATTTGGTTTAACTTCCTGAATTACTTTGTTATTCCATAAAACATTGTCGGCAAAAATAAATCCCCCTTTTCTGATTTTTGGGAAAATTTTCTCAAAGTAACGAATATATTCTTTCTTATCACCATCGATAAAAGCCATGTCGATTTCAAAGTTAAATTGCTCAATAATATTCAGGGCATCTCCAATATGTAAATTGATTTTTTTTTCAACCCCGGCTTTTTTGAAATATTTTCTGGCTATTGATTCACACTCATCATTTATTTCAATAGTATGTATTTTTCCTGTTTCAGATAATCCTTTTGCCATGCAAATAGCAGAATATCCTGTAAAAGTGCCTATTTCTACTAAATTTATTGGATTAATCATTCTAGTTAACATCGTAAGAAATTGTCCCTGTAGTTGACCGGACAACATTCTTGGATGCAGTATTTTTAAATTAGTTTCACGATATAATTCATGTAGAACGGGGTCTTCAGGTTCACTGACATTTATAACATAATTCTCAATATCTTCGGAAGTAGAAATTTTATGATCCATTAATAGTAAATGAGGTAAGACAGTTGTTGGGGATTAAATATTTCGTTTGATATTTCCTGTAGTTGTAATGATGTTATGGATTGTATTTTATCTGTTATTTCCTGAAATGAGTCTACTTTATCGTAAACCATAAAACTTTTTCCCATGTTAAGCATTAGGTTCTCATGGTTTTCTGAAGAAATAGCCATTTGTCCAAGTAATTGTCTTTTTGCTTTTGCTAGTTGGAATTTACTTAATTCGGCATCCTGTAGCTTTTTAAATTCTTTTTTTACAAGAGTGATACTTTTGTTGAGGTTTTCTTTGTTTGTACCAAAATACACATTAAAAATACCTGTATCGCTATAAGGAGTGTATGCCGATTCTGAGTTGTAGCTGATGCCATTTTTTTCTCGAAGCGTCATATTTAACCTTGAACTTAATCCGGGGCCGCCAAGTAGATTGTTCAATAGATAAAGTCCGAGCCTGTTTTGATCGATTAAACTATATGCCGGAGTTCCAATAATGCAGTGCGTTTGATATGTGCGTTTTTTCTTTTCAACATATGTTGATTTGTACGTGTTGAATTTTTCCCGTTCAGGCGCTTTTTTTTGTGCATTTTGAGGTTCAACTTCAAAATATTTCTCGATGGCCTTAACTAATTTCTCGAATTTTATATTTCCAACAGAAGTTATTACCATTTGATCGGTTGTATAATTCCTGTCGAAAAATTCAAAGATTTCTTTTTTGCTAAATTTCTTTAAATGTTTTTTTGTGCCCAAAATATTTCGGCCGATTGGGTTGCCCTCAAAAAGGAGTTCTTCAAATTCATCAAAAATAAGTTCAGAGGGGGAGTCCTTATAAGAATTTATTTCATCGTAAATTATTTCTTTTTCTCTTTCAAGTTCATTATCGGGGAAACTAGAGTGAAAAATAATATCACTAAGTAATTCAAGCGAACGATCGTAGTACCCAGGAAGGAAAGAGGCATAAATGCAAGTTTCTTCTTTTGTTGTGTAGGCATTTATTTCCCCTCCAACATCTTCGATGCGATTTAGGATATGATGGGCCTTTCTTTTTTGTGTCCCTTTAAATAGGACATGTTCGATAAAATGAGCAAGGCCATGTTCATGTTCTAACTCATCTCTTGAGCCAGCATTAATCATAATACCACAATGGGCAATCAGGTTAGGTACGGATTTATGTATAATCCTTAACCCATTTTTTAAAGTATGTGACTCAAATTCCATAATTTTAATAAAAGAGATGCAAAATTATAAAACCCGTGAAATATTAAAAATTGTAATTTTTTGAAATCTGTTTTGAAAAATAAAAAAAATATTTACATTTGCACCTCCAAAATCGTGGGTGCCATAGCTCAGTAGGTAGAGCAACGGACTGAAAATCCGTGTGTCCTTGGTTCGATTCCGAGTGGCACCACATAAAAAGAGGCTGTTTTTTGACAGCCTCTTTTTTTATTGCGCAATTTTTTTTCTTGACAGTGAGCCCGAACTTGGGCCGCTCTCTATTTTGGAGGGAACAAAAAAATAGTAGGATCTTGCTGGATAAGCTGTTTTTGGATGGAGTAAGCTTAGGGAAGTATTATAGTAAAACAGGAAATAAAATAAAAAAATAAAGCCGGAAATTTTCCGGCTTTGTTTTTATCTAAACCTAGATGATAGCACTTTTAAAAAGTTACTTCTAAACCTAAATTAAGGTTTAACCTTTGATAAGGTTTGTCATTAGGAATAACAAATCCTTTAAAGAAATATGTGTAACTCGGAGATAATGTTATATCAATAAACTCGAATACATTGTATTTTGCCAGTAAAGAGAAACTTGCTCCAGCTACTTTTTTACGATATGCATCGGTGAAAACGTTATAGTATTTTGAATTTGTTTCTCCTTCATCATCACCGGCAAGGTAGGTTTTGTATTTATCTTTTACAACAATCTCTGAGGCTAGTCCCGGAGAAACAAAAAGTTCAAATTTGTTTTTTTGTATAAGCGAATAGTCAAAATAGGCATTAAAACCTAATGTAGAAAGAGTTGTTTCTGTATAATCGTATTGATGGGTGAATTTTTCCGGCCAATTCATTCCGTATTCTATTTTTTGGTATCTGGCTTCAAGACGGCCGCGCATTTTTTGGGTAATGTATATGCTTCCATTTAATCCAAAAGATGCATGTGGATTGATGTCGTAGTATGTAAATCCTTCCTTGTCAACCATTAAGCGGTATCCGTTTAAATTATAACCCACTCCTCCATTGATTCCAATAGAAAAATATTTTCGCTCAAAATCTATTTCTGATTCTTGCGAAATTGCTAATCCGCATATGGCTAGAAATGATATAAAAAAGATGCATTTTTTCATAATCTATGTAATTATTATATTAAATTCTTATAAAATTGGTTTTAAAGTTAGATATCGCTACTTCATAATAACTAGAAAATCGACTAATTGACGAATTTTATAGATGCGAAAACGATTTTTACATTTTAACATTATTGCCGCAAATATATTCATAAGTTACTTTAATTGGTTTTTTTAAGATAAAAATAGTAATTCTTATTTAATTGCCTACGCTTTAATTTTTTTGTGAAATTTGAAATAACTCAAAATTGTTCTTGTTGAACAAAGAAAATATTTATACAGAAGCAATTTTACATTTATTTTTTTATTAGAGCATCTATCGAATATTTGCCACTGCCCGAAATAAAAAGGGAAATATATACAATTAAATAGTGAAAGCCCATTTCTTTTTTACTGAACGGATCAGCGCCGTGGGCAATAAATACAGCCACGAGCATTGTTATTATTAATGGAATAACTGCGGCCCTTGTCCCAATTCCAAAAATTAAAAGTAAAGAACAGAAAAATTCGGCAAAGATCGTAAGTCCAAGAGAAAAAGAACTGCTAAACCCCATAAAGTTCATGAAATTTCCTGAATAATCAGAGAAATGAATAAGCTTTGGTATTCCGTGGGTTAGCATCATAATTCCAAAAGCAAGACGGATAATGAGAACGGCCAAGCTACCTTTCGTGTTGTTGATTCCTGGATCAAATATTATTTTTTTCATAATTTTTATGTTTGAATATTATACGCAAACAAAAAGTGTTTGGGAAAGTTCTTTTGTTCAGTATAAAAATATGTTAAAATTTATTCTTAAATATCCTAAAAGAGCAGCTTGTTAAAGGCTAAGCAAAGAAGTGCTTGCCTGTTTAGCAGGTGGTTTGATTGTTTGGAAAAGAAAAGAGCTGCCAGAATTTGACAGCTCCAAGAAATATTGCTATTTTCTTGTGTAAAGAT
The DNA here is from genome assembly GCA_963665085.2 of Bacteroidales bacterium. Taxonomy (GTDB): domain Bacteria; phylum Bacteroidota; class Bacteroidia; order Bacteroidales; family JAAAOM01. The sequence continues at coordinate 155,623 of CAXXXS010000001.1, read as the reverse complement.
GTTGTGCACAATCAAAAAGGTACCAATTAATGTTACCAGAAGGTTTTTTTTCTCATAGATTAAAATTTAGGTTTAACAAAAAAATATATATGACATAATTAAACCGGTGCTATACTCTGCATCTGTGGAGAAAGCACCGGAAAAATTGTTCGCAGGGCTAGCTGCTCACGTTGACACCTTTGCTTGAGATTGTTAATCCTTGGATGCCCGAACTAAAGAAGATAGTTGTGTAATTATCTATTTTATAAACCTAAATTGTGTAACTTCGCTCTTGCATCTTTTGAATTTTACGATTCATCCATTAAAAAGGTGTTTAGCCTCCGGTTCTACCAAACCGGAGGATTTCTAAATGACATTTATCATGCCAAATGCCTTAATGTTTTATAATATAATATGTTGTAGTGTTAATGTTGAAATGAGGTCTAAATAAGCTGTTCGGAAATAGAACAGAAACTGTACGTTAACGAACAGTGTTGTTTGCGTAAGGTTATGTTGTTAACCCTTATCTGAATAAAACTTTTCTTTATGCATTTAGAATAATTTAATTAACTCCTTGAAAATTTCAGGGGTTTCTTTTGGAGATTTGCATCATGTTACTAAATTATAAGAATAAAAGCAAAATAAATAAAGTTTTTGTGGGAGATGTTGAAGTATTTATTTTATGGTTAAAAAGTTTTATAAGGTGCCGGCCCTAACCCTGCTAAGCGATTCGGGGGTCATTAACAAGAATGAAGCAACATGGTTGACAGAAGCTCTTTTAGCCGCGCATGGGTAATCAACTAAAAATCGTTCATAACGTTCACGAACAGTTTCATATCTTAAAGAGTCGGCTTTTTTTTGCGATAATATCAAAGAATGCTCTAAAAGCTTACGAATTAATGTGCCAAATTTCGGATGTTTCTTTGATAAATTAATAATCTCGTAGTAAGGGATTAAATATACAACACTTTTTTCAAGGGCTTCAACAATCAATTTCGAGGGTGTTTTGTTAAATATACTTTCAATGCAAAAGGCACCTTGACCGTCACAAGCGAAATGTTCTGTGATATCACGGCCATTCTTGAAATAATATTGTCTTAGTAAACCTTTTGATACCCAAAATATTCCGGTTGCTATTTCTCCTTCTTTTATTAACAGTTCACCTTTTTTTGCGATGATTTGTTTTAATTGTTTTGCGAAAAGTAGAAGCTCTTCATCATTGAATTTGACGAAATACCCTGATAAGTTTTTTGATATTATTAACTTTTCCTTCATCCAAATTTATCCCCTTAGAACAGCACGAAACAAAAATAGAAATTTTAATGGTTTCATGATAAAAAACATGCTGTAGACTATTTTCTGATCTGTATCAATACAAATAACTGTCTCGTAGATTATTTTTGGCGTTTAATCCAAATTCAGGTAATTTTCATCTGAAGTTTTGCAAGTGTTTCATTACCTGATGGAACTGTTTTTTTAATTATAATTAACAAACTATATCAAATACAAATGAAAAAGAAAATTTTATTGTTGGGGAGTATTTTTTTATTGTCGGGCTCCATTTTATCTACAAATGTAAAAGCTCAGAATGCACCACAATTAGGTAAAGATCCAATTGAAAAAGTCATTGGCGCAATGACAATCGAAGAAAAAGCACATATGTTAATAGGAACTGGTATGGCTGGTTTCTCAGGGGATAATGCTGTAGTTGGAGAAACAAAATCTTTGGTCCCTGGTGCTGCCGGAACAACTTATCCGATAGATCGTTTAGGAATTCCTGCTGTTGTTTTAGCTGATGGTCCTGCCGGTTTACGCATTACTCCAATAAGAGAAGGGGATGCAAATACATATTATTGTACAGGTTTTCCTGTAGGAACTGTTATGGCTTCAACCTGGAATACAGAACTTGTTCAACAAGTTGGTAAAGCAATGGGTAACGAAGTATTGGAATATGGTGCTGACGTATTACTTGCTCCTGCTTTGAATATTCAAAGAAACCCATTAAATGGACGAAATTTTGAATATTATTCGGAAGATCCTGTCGTTTCTGGTAAGATAGCTGCTGCTATGGTTAATGGAATACAAAGTAATGGAGTAGGAGTTTCACTCAAACACTTTGTAGCAAATAACCAAGAGACAAACAGGACAAACACAGATGCTCGTGTTTCGCACAGGGCTTTGCGTGAGTTGTACCTTAAAGGTTTTGAAATTGCAGTTAAAGAATCAGATCCTTGGACTGTGATGACTTCTTATAACTATTTAAATGGAATTTATACTTCAGAAAGAAAAGATCTTCTTACGGATGTATTGAGGACTGAGTGGGGATTCAAAGGATTGGTTATGACTGACTGGTTTGGTGGTAACGACGCGGTTGCACAGATTCAAGCTGGTAATGATTTATTAGAACCAGGTCGTGATACTCAATATGAAGCATTGGTTGAAGGAATGAAAAGCGGTCAGTTAACAATGGAAGATGCTGATGCTTGCGTTAAAAGAGTATTAGAGTTAGTACTTCGTTCACCTCGTTTTAAAGGATATAAATATTCAGATAAACCAGATCTTAAAGCTCATGCAACAATTACTCGTCAATCTGCTGCTGAAGGTATGATTTTACTTAAGAATGAAGGCAAAACAATGCCTCTTTCTTCTTCTGTGAAAAATGTAGCTGCTTTTGGGATTACTTCTTATGATTTAATTGCAGGAGGTACAGGTTCTGGTGATGTAAACAAAGCCTATACGGTTTCTTTGATTGAAGGATTAAAAAATGCAGGTTATAAAGTAAATAGCACTATCGTTAAAGCATATAATACCTATATGGCAGAAGAAGCTAAAAAAGCAGAAGCTGCTGGGGGAGATCAGCTATCAGCTTTCTTGCCAAAAGTAAGACCTGATGAGTTTATCCCTTCAGAAGCGATGTTAGCAAAAGCAGTGAAAAGCAACGATGTTGCAATTATTACTTTAGGACGTACTTCAGGAGAATTTTTTGATAGAAAGTTAGACAGGGATTTCAATCTATCTAAAAACGAAATTGGTTTGATTTCTGCTGTTACTGAAGCATTTCATGCAGCTAATAAAAAAGTAATCGTAATTCTTAATATTGGTGGAGTTATTGAAACTGCAACCTGGAAATCAATGCCAGATGCAATACTTTTAGCCGGACAGGCTGGTCAAGAAGGTGGTAACACTATCGCAGATGCTTTAACTGGTAAAGTAACCCCATCGGGAAAATTAACTGCTACCTACCCTGTTAAATTTGAGGATCATTGGTCATCAGAAAACTTCCCATTAACAGAGAATGGAAAGATGGATTTGTCGGGTTTTATGTCTAAAAGGCCAGGAGTACAAAATACAGTTAGAAACGTCGATTACACTGTATATGCAGAAGATATATATGTAGGTTATCGTTATTTTGATAAATACAACGTTCCTGTATCTTATCCATTTGGATATGGATTATCGTATACAACTTTTGAGTATAGCAATGCAAAAATATCTGAAAGCAATGGTGAATATACAGTTTCAGTAACTGTTAAAAATGATGGCGATTACGCTGGAAAAGAAGTTGTTCAGTTGTATGTTTCAGCTCCTGAAAGTAAATATGCAGACAAACCGGTTAAAGAATTAAAAGCATTTGGAAAAACAAAAGAGTTAAAACCAGGTGAGAGTGAAACATTAACATTATCTTTTTCAAAAGCTGATGTTGCTTCATTCAACGAACTAGAGTTAGCTTGGATTACAGATGCCGGTAAATACAAAGCAATAGTTGGGGCTTCTTGCACAGATATTAAAGCAGAGCTTCCTTTTGAGATTAAAACTACTGAGTGTATGGAAAAAGTACATCAAGCTTTTTAGTATTAGCTAAAAAATATTTTCACAGCAGCTGCCTAAATTTTTAGGCAGCTTTTTTCTTTTATGAAAGTCATTGTTTGTTTAAAAATTGGAGAACTGTCATTTTGTTGTTAAATAGATTTATTAAAATGTGATTTTGCTTCGTTTTTAAGAAATAGATTTTTTATCTTTATAATTGTTAGCGTGTTAATAAAATCCTTCCGTTAGTATAAGAAAACTATTCCTTCGTGTAATAACTGTATCTAAATCTTTTTTTCGCGTATAACGTAGAGTGTAAATTAGAGTTATTGTTACGGATATGATAGGAAGAGGTTTTGTGAGGTTTTTTTATTTAATATCAATTCTGTTAATCTTTCAGAATGAATTAAAGGCCCAGGTTGATACAAAATTCTGGTTTGTTGCCCCTGAGGTTAGTAATGATCATGGAGATGATCCAATCTATTTGAATATATCAACTTTTGATGAGGCTGCTACTGTAACAATTTCAATGCCTGCAAATGGGGATGATTTTCCAACAATAACAAGAACGATAGCAGCAAACTCGTTTCATCAGGAAAATCTTACGTCTTATTTAAGCGAAATAGAACATAAATTCAGGACTGATTACGATCCATCCATACCTGGGAAAAGCGATCAGGGAATACTTATTGAATCCAATACTGAAATAACAGTTTATTACGAAAGTGCATATTCTAATAACAGTGATTTATTTTCACTAAAAGGAAATAATGCTTTGGGATCCGAATTTTATACTCCTTTTCAAACGCGTTATTATAATAACAGCGGAAGCAATTGGGCTGATCCTGCCTACTCAGCTTTTGATATTGTTTTTACTGAAGATAATACATACATAACACTAGAGATACCATCGGGTAAAGCTATCTATAATGGTAGTGGGGGATGGACAGGTACCGTACGATTAGGGCCTTTTAACAGAGGAGAAACTTTTTCCGGCATTCCTGAGTGGCTTTCAACTTATAAACCCACAAAGCTAAGTAATGATGTTTTTGGACGTGGGGCAGAGGATCATCTGGCCGGGGTTCATATAAAAGCACATGATTTATCTGGGACAAGGTTAAAGAGAATAGCCATAACCATCAAAGATGATTCCATGCGTGGTTATATGGGAAGTGCTTATGATCTTGGTGGTGATCAGATTGTCCCTCTCGATATTATTGGTAAAGAATACATTGCCATGAAAGGACAACTTAGGGAAGGAAATGTTGGGAATCATTATTCAATTCCGCCGGCTCCTTCCTGGGCTAGACAAGAAGTAATATTCATACTTGCAACAGAGGACAATACCTCACTTTCAATTCAAGGGGCATACGTAACAACACTTGATGAAGGAGAGACATATACACAGGAATTAATAAATAACTTTACTCACGTCGAAGCAGATAAATCTGTATATGTATGGCAGGTAACTGGGTTTGGAGATGAGATGGGGGCAGCTATTCTACCTGCTATCGACAGGTGTACAGGATCTAAAAAAGTAGCATTTTCCAGATCCATTAAGGATTGGGATTTTTATATGAATATCCTTGTAAGAACGGGTGCCGAAAATAGTTTCCGTCTTAATGGCAATAGTGTTCAGACAAGTTCTTATTTTCAAAATGTTACAGGAACATCAGAATGGAAAGCGGCGAGAATAGGGCCTATTGATAAAAATACGATTAAGGAATTAGAGCAGAGTGTTTTAGAAAATACGCAAGATGTTTTTCATTTAGGAATCATTATGGGTAATAGTGCCGGATGTCGTATCGGATATTTTTCCGGATTTGGTGATATTCCTCAGATAGAAGAAAATCCCTTAATCGAAGGGAATGGATTATGTGCTGGGAATATTGAACTTTCTGTTAGTGAGTCTGGTACATATACTACATACAATTGGTATAAAAACAATACATTGATTAGTGGTGAGAATTCAGAGTTATATAGTGTAAGCGATCCGGGAAGATATAAGGTCACAGCAATTACCACATGTGGAGGGAAAACAACAGAGACATTTCCTTCTAATGAAATTGATGTTGTTCCTTGTTTATCCATAGAAGATAACACTGCAAATGAAGCAGATCCTAATGCCGTATTTACGGTAAATGTTTCTCATACCCTGCCTTTAACGGATTTAGTATTTGAATATGAAACTTATCCTTTAACTGCCGGAAAAAATAAAGATTATGTATATACGAGAGGTACAGCAACTTTGCCAGCAGGAAACAGTAGTGTTACCATTTCTGTACCCATAAAACAAGATTTTATTAATGAGCCAACCGAACAGTTTGGGATGGTAATCAGAAATGTGAATTATGTAAATATTGGAGATTCTACTGGGGTTTGTTATCTGGAAGATGATTATGATCCCGAACCAGATATCGATATAGATTCTGTTATTATTTTATCTGAAAATATTGGAGGAGGACAGTTAATTGTTCCTGTGACTTTATCAGAGGAATCTGGATATTCTGTGCGGGCTGTATATACAATCTCTGATATTACTGCAAAAATAACTTCAGATTATAACATAACAAAAACAACGGATACCCTTGTGTTTTCACCAGGAGCAAAAGAAGATACAATTATTATAAATATTGTTAATGATAATATTTATGAGCCATCTTCCGTAGGTTATGAGAATTTCAGAATTGTTCTAAACGATCAGGAACATTGTACTGCAGGTGTAATATCAAGCGAAGTTCGCATAACTGATGATGAAACGATTCCCGATATTAGTGTCTCCGATGAAAGTTGTACAGAAGGGGATTCGTTAGTTTTTCTTGTTGAATTAACAAACAAAGTAAGTGAAGATGTCACAATTGATGTGTCTGCAACAGACGTATCAGCAATTGTGGGGCATGATTATATTTTTAATCCAACAAGTCAGACAATTACCGTTTATGCAGGAAATTTATCAACGGAATTAATCATACCTGTGGTTGAAGATACTATTTCTGAAGGAATGGAGTCTTTTTTGCTAAGTTTTTCAAATGCTATAAATGCAAATCTTGAGAATGATCCTTTCGTTGTTAGCGGAACCTTATTTGATGACTCAGGAGAGCCGCAGATTTATGTTGGTAATGCAGAAACAACAGAAGGAGGTAGTTTAGAATTTACTGTGCATCTTTCCATTGTTTCTTCAACTAATGTAACTTTTGAATATGTTACGGTTAATGGTTCTGCTGTTTCTCCAACAGATTTTTCAGGTGTGTCAACACCAATTCAGGTTACCATGCCTGCCGGGGATGTTACGGCAAGTATTACAATTAATACAAACCAGGATACTGATGAGGAAGGAGATGAAAATTTTCAGCTTATTCTTCAGAATCTTACAGGTGATGCAGCTTTTGCTGATAGTATTGGATTAGGGACAATAGAAGATGACGACGAAACTCCGGTAGCCAATGATGATAACTACTCAGTATATGAAGATGCGGTTTCACCATTAACCGGAAATGTAACTTATAATGATATGGGACTAGGAGATACTCCAATATCACTGAGCTTGCAAAGTGATGTTAGCCATGGTGTTCTTACATTTAATGCTGATGGTTCATTCTCATATGTTCCGGAAACAGATTTTCATGGGATAGACCAATTTTCCTATCGTGTAACTGATGCAGACAATGATATTGATGATGCAATAGCCATTATTAATGTAATTTCAGTAAATGATATTCCGGTTGCAGCAGATGATGCATTTGGTACTATCTATGAGTTGACAAATCCTTTGTATTCGCAACTTACAGGTAATATACTTTCTAACGATTCAGGAATGGGGGATTCTGTTTCTATTGTAATTGTATCTAGTCCTGCTAAGGGTACCTTATCAATGAGTGCCGACGGAAGTTTTACATACGATCCTACTGCTCAGAAATATGGTACGGAGCAGTTCTCTTATCAGCTAAAAGATAAAAACAACGAACTCTCTGATGTTACAATCGTATCTTTTTCTATAGCCTACTATAATGATGCCGCTCCGGTAGCTAATAATGATAGTTATTCAACACCACAGGATAGTAGTATCGTTATGGAGGTATTATCAAATGATACCGATATCGATGGAAAATCAACAATTGATGTAGGATCGATACAGATTCATGATCAGCCGGATCATGGGATGCTTTTAATGGATTTATATACAGGTTATGTAACCTATACACCTGATGCAGGTTATATTGGTGCCGATTATTTTATCTATTCTGTTGCAGATCAATTGATAGAAGGTCAAGCTGTTAAACGTTCTAACCAGGCTCGGGTTGATTTAACCATAACAGTTGCCAATGCTGTTCCTGTAGCAGTTTGTAAAAATGTTAATCTTTACCTTGATGAAAGCGGGAAAGTAACTTTGTATGCTACAGATTTAGATGGAGGCTCTACAGATGCAGATGTAGGTGATGTAATAAGTTTTGCAATTTCAGGAGATACTGAGATTGATTATACGTGCTCTAACCTTGGAGAACAGACATTAACCTTGACCGTAAGCGATAATAATCTGGCCCAGAGTACTTGTCAATCTACTGTTTCTGTTTATGATACAATTTCACCCATTGTTGTCTCATGTACGTCTGATACTACTGTTTTGTGCGCACCATCGAGTCCGGGAGTTACAGTAACATATTCGCCCCCCGTGTTTTCAGATAATTGCATAGGAACAACCAAACTGGTAAGCGGACAGCCAAGTGGCACTTCATTTAGTGTTGGAGTAACCACAGTAGAATATAATTTTTATGATGCATCAGGAAATGATACTGCAAAATGTGTTTTTAACATTGAGGTTGTTAAAGATAACGAACTACCGGTTATCTCAGGAATTTCTAATGATACATTGAGAGTGAATCAGATTAACAATACATATGTTGTGTCAGATAATAGTTTAAATCCATCAGCAACAGATAATGCTGGTATCGCATCTCTTACCCATAACTATCTGGGACGGGGAACTACTTTAAACGGTGTTACTTTTACATTGGGAACTCATACCGTTATTTGGACAGCCACTGATGTGTTTGGAAACAAATCTCAATTTACGCAGGTAATTGTTATTATTGAAAAATATGATGTGGTTTTAACAACTGATAAAACAAATAATGAAGCTTGTGAAGGCGATCCTGTTGTTTTTACAGCAACGCCACAAACAGGAGGAACTTCACCATATACATATGTCTTTTATGTTGATGGGGAAGATAAAACGGGAGTAACAACAAATAATACATTTACAACTAATAGCTTAACTGATTCTCAGGTTGTGAGTGTAAAAGTTGTTGATTCTTTAAGTTTTAAGAATAATAAAGAGAATATTACAATATCTATTTTACCGCTACCTGATACACAAGAAGTTTACAGGAAACCAAATGATTAGTGTAATATTTTTTAGATAGTCTTGGTTATCAACAGATATTTGTAGTTATTAACAATAATTTGAAAGCTATCATATTTAAGTTTTGGCTATTTTTGCGACAAAATTAAGAATATGAATATAGCCATAGTTGCAGGAGGGTACTCACCTGAGTACGATGTGTCTGTAAATAGTGCACAACAAGTTTATAAGGCGCTTTCAGAAACCAAATACAAACCATACGTTGTAGAAATATCTAAAAAGGGTTGGTTTGTCAGTGATGGAGAGAAGACCTATGATATAGATAAAAATGATTTTAGCTTCAACAAGGACGGAGAGAAGATAACGTTTAAAGCTGTGTTTTTTTCTATACATGGAACACCTGGTGAAGATGGTAAATTGCAGAGTTATTTTGAAATTCTTGGAATTCCATTTACATCATGCGGTAGTTTTACTTCTCAGTTAACTTTTAATAAATATGCATGTAAAGTTTTTCTTGAGAAGTCGGGAGTAGTGGTTGCTAGGGACAAGATGATTCGAAAAAATGATACTGTTGATTTGGAAGAAATAATAGCCCTGACTGGTCTGCCATGTTTTGTGAAAGCAAACAACAGTGGTTCTAGTTTTGGCGTTGCAAAGGTTTATGAGTTTCATGAATTAAATAACGCAATCGAATCAGCATTTGAGGGGGACTCTGAAGTATTAATGGAAGAGTTTATAAAAGGGACTGAAGTTACCTGCGGTGTTTTCAAGTCAAAAGGAAAAGAGTTAATCCTTCCATTAACTGAGATTGTAAGCAAAAAGGAGTTTTTTGATTATGAGGCAAAATATACTCCCGGAATGTCGGATGAGATAACACCTGCCAGGATTTCACCTGAACTTACAGACCAATGCCAAAACGAAGCATCAAGAATCTATGATATTTTAAATTGTAAAGGACTGGTTCGTGTTGATTTTATTCTAAAGGATAATAAATTTTATTTTCTGGAAATAAATACTGTTCCGGGTATGAGTGAAAACAGTCTTGTTCCGAAACAAATAAGGGAAGCAGGGTATTCAACAACAGAGATTTATACAATGATCATTGATGAATTATTAAAAAATCAATAGCTCATTAAAATATTGAATTCGCTCTTGATTATAAAATTTTAGCATTGAATTGCTAAAATTTTATTTTTGCAATATCATTAGAGACTAAAACTAAATGAAACGGGCATGATTAAATTAAACATACAAAACAACCTAATTTGCAATGTTGGAGAATCTAAACATTATTTTATATCGTGCAGTTTCATCAGGCCAGTGAAAAATAAAAATATACCAATGAGAAGAATCGTATTAATATTATTCGTAACATTTTTTATTCAGGGACTCTCGGCACAGGGATTACGACTTGGCGTAAAAATCGATCCACAATATAGTTGGTTTCCGTCAAGTGATGATTTTGTTATGAAAAGTGGCGGAAGGCTCGGTTTAAATGGAGGTTTAGTCCTTGATAAATATTTTGCGGAGAATTATGCTCTTTCTACGGGAATTAGTATTTCCGGAATAGGAGGCTCATTATACTATGCAGATTCGGTTCAATTGTATGTAAATAATAAAAATAAAACTATACCAGATAACGAGAAAATAACCTATAAACTTCAATACATTGAATTACCATTAGGAGTAAAGTTGAAAACCAGGGAATTCGGTTATATTACTATTTTTACTCAGATAGGTTTAACAACCCAGTTTAGGATAAAAGCCTTAATTGATACTAACTTAGAAGATATTGATGATGATGATGCGGCAGAAGAGATAAATCCGGTTGATTTTGGATACCATTTTGGAGGAGGGGTTCAATATTCTCTGGGTGCTAATACATCTCTAATGCTTGGACTTATTTATAAAAATGGATTTACAGATGTTACTAAGCTTAAGAGTGATAAAGTTACGTCGAATACACTCTCATTGCGAGTGGGTGTAATGTTTTAAGTGTTTTTATTGGTCTCCTTATTTATTGAAAACAGGGCGTATATTGTATGTTTTGTGGATTTTAAGTAGTCAGAAGGATATTGTTCGTATTTATGTCCTTTAACAACTTGTTACAATTTACTATTTTTACGCCCAAATAATTATAATTCAATGTTTGTTGATGATTTAAATTGCGATAATTGCATCCAAAATAAGAAGTCTGTTTTTAGTGTTCTTTCTCCGGAAGAAAGGGAATATCTGGAAAAAAATAATTCATGCAGAAAATTTAAGAAGGGCGAAATTATTTTTAATGAAGGAGATGTCCCATTAGGGCTAATTTGTCTTTCTCAAGGAAAAGTTAAAGTATTTAAAGCCGGGATTGGTGGTAAGGAACAAATTGTGAGAATGGCCCGTCCGACAGGATTTATTGGCTATCGCGCACTTTTTGCAGGGGAGAATCACACAGCAACAGCAGTTGCATTAGAAGACTCTGTAGCATGTATCATAAATAAAAATTGTGTGTTTGAGTTGTTACGAGGGAACAGTGAGCTTTCTCTAAGTATTATAAAAGCTTTTGCTTCAGAACTAGGGTTAACAATTAACAGAACAGTAACATTAACTCAGAAACACATACGCGGACGTCTTGCCGAATCTCTTATTTTTCTTAAAGACACATACGGTTTTGAAAATGATGGACAAACTTTAAAAGTTTACCTTTCAAGAGAAGATATTGCCAGTCTGTCTAATATGACGACCTCAAATGCAATCAGGACCTTATCGAGTTTTGCAAGTGAAGATGTTATTGAACTGGAGGGGAGGAAGATAAGAATTACAGATATTAATAAGTTGGAGAAAATTAGTGATATGGGATAATTTCTTCATAAACCCAAAAGCTCATGCAAAACTGGTTAACGACGAAAAGATTCTATATTTTATTTTTTATTTTATTCGCATTATCAATATTTAGTGCACTGCCAATTCTTGAACTTCGTGGAGAAGAGCCCCGACGTGCATTGGTTTCAATAGAGATGGTATTGTCGGGCAATTATGTGGTGCCTACGTTAAATGGGGAATGTTATTATAATAAACCGCCGTTTTTTAATTGGGTGTTAGTTGCCTTATTTAAAATCTTTGGCAGTTTTAACGAATGGATTGTCCGAATACCTTCAATAGTAAGTTTTATTTTTATTGGAATCATTCATTTTTTTGTTACTAAAAAGTATGTGAATAAGAATGTAGCATTGATTTCTACAATATTCTTGTATACTTCTGTCCATATATTTTTTCATAGTTCAGTGCATTCCGGTGAAATAGATTTATTCTATTCATTAATTGTTTACTTGCAAGCTATTTCCCTGTTTCTGTTTTACCAACGAAAACAATTTTGTTATATGTTCTTTTTGTCCTACCTCTTTATGGCTGTCGGATTCTTAACAAAAGGACTTACCTCATTTGTCTTTCAGGGTGTCTCAATTGTAGCAATGGTAATTTATTATAAAGATTTTAAGCTTCTTTTTAAATGGCAAAATATAATTGGGGCCATAGGATCAATTTTTATCATTGTACTTTATTTTTTGTGGTATGGAAAATATAGTGATCCTGCTCCGTATATCGTAAAATTATTTACAGAGTCAACTGATAAATCCTCAATAGGGGCTAATTTTCTTTCAATCATATTGTCAATTTTGAATTTTCCGTTGCTCATCTTATCGAAGACATTGCCCTGGTCAATTCTTGTTTTTTTACCACTTATTTTTATTCGAAAAAGAAAACCTGTAGAGAAAAATAAATTCATTCAATTTTCATTACTTTTTATCATTGCAAATATTTTTATTTATTGGATTAGCCCTGGAACAAGGATTCGATATCTCTTCATGTTTTTTCCATTTATTTATACTGTAATTGCTTTTTATTCAGAACAATTCTTGTTAAATAAATATTTGGAAAAATATACAGGATACATAATACAAACCTTAAATGCTCTATTCTTTATAATTATTTGTGTAGCCCCATTCCTTAAAATAACAAGAGACATTATAGCCGTTAGGTATCTCAGCCCATTATTGATTATAATAATTATCTTAAACGCGTATTTTATAAGAAAAAATCCACAAAAATGGATTCTAACCTTGGCAATGGTTCTTGTTGTAGCAAAACTGGAAATGAACTTAGTGTATTGGCCAATCTCATATAAAACAGATTTCCGGTATTTGGAACTTATTGATAAAGCAAAAGAGGTTGCTGGTGACGAGGAAATATATTTAACGGGTGAATTAAGGGTTTTTACTAATACTATCTCCCTTGGTGGTTTCGAAATTTTTAAAAGCGAAAAAGGTGTTTCAATGCCTCCTTTTATAAATTATAAGATACCCTATTATTTAACCCGTGGTAAAAAGTACATAATGCAGTATCACGAGGTACCTCAGAAAGGAAAATATTATATTGCAGATTATGACTTTGTAGAAGAGAACCCTGATGTTGAAAAGATTTATACCTACCGATATAGGAAAGAAGAACCGGAATATATTCTCTTTAGAAAAAAATAATTTATATTTATTTAATACAAATTATTTTTGAGATTAATAAATTATCTTTATTATTGAGGTTCAAAACTGTACCTATACTATATTACTTTATCAAACACAGGTATTTTTCAGACGTTACTGAATTTATTAAATGTAATATACAGTTATGACATTACTGGATGAGGGGAGTAAAGGGGTACCGGATATTTATTTTCATGTAGGTCTTCCGAAAACTGCGACAACATTTTTACAAAGAAAATTTTTTCCACATTTAAAAGGGATTCATTTTACAAAGAAGCATCACTTTAAATATCATGAGCGGATTATTAAAGAAACGCAAAGTGATAGTTTTTTATTTTCGTGCGAATATGACAGAGGAATGGAAAAAGTTCTTCTGGATTTCTCTGCGAAATATCCTGAAGCAAAAATTATTATTTCCTTTCGAAGGCACGACAAATGGATTTCATCAAAATATAAGTATGATATAAGAAAAAGTGGATACAAAAAATTTGAAGAATTTTTTAGCCTTGATAAGAAAGATTGCCTCTGGAAAGAAGAGGACTTGTATTTCATGAATTATATAAAATTAATTGAGAAATATTTTAAAAATCCTCCTTTAATTATTTTTCAGGATGAGCTCAAAAATAAGCCATACATGGTTTTTGACCGAATCAGTAATTATTTAAATGCTTCGTACGAAAAAGAAGATATCAAATTGGCAACGGTAAAAAAAGCCTATGATGATAAACAACTTTATATTGTCAGGGGCTTTAATAAGATTGTTAAACACAATAGTAATTTATTTAAAAAAGGATTTATACGAAAGTTTCATAAGAAATCGCATGCCTTTTTTTTACATCTTACTGCTGCCATTGCAAAGTTAATTCCAAATGCTTTAGTACCTTCTGATAAATTAATCCCAAGCGAGGAGCTGAAAAGAATTAAGAATTTTTACCATGATGATTGGGAAAAGTGTTATGAGTATGCATATGGTAAAAAAATTGAACGTCAATTAGACATTAGGAGGACTTCCGAGGATATTGGCTCAGCAGCCAGGGCATAATTCTTTAAAGTATTTCTCGAGGTTAAAGACTGTTTTTTCTTTCGTGAACTTTTCTTTTACTTTTTGGTATCCGTTCTCACCAAGTTTTGCTTGTAATTTTTTGTCGTTATAAAGGGATAAAATCGTATTGGTTAGTTCTGGAATATTTCCTGTTTCAACGAGAAAACCATTTTCGTTGTTTTTTATTAATTCTGGATTGCTGCTAACATTAAAAGCAATAACAGGTAGTTTCGTTGCCATGGCTTCAGTAAGTACATAACCGAACCCTTCCCATAATGATGGAAGTACAAAAACATCCAGTTCATTCATAAAACCGGGTGTCTCTTTAATAAAGCCTTTGAATTCAATAAATTTCTCTACCTGCTTTTCTTTAGCCATTGATTTTAATTTTTCCTCCAGATGACCATCGCCGCCAATTAGAATTTTGAAATCAATCTCTCTTTCTTTAAGATTTTCAGCTAATTCAATTAAATAATATTGGCCTTTTTGTTCAACCATGCGGCCAAGATTTCCAATGACTAATTTTTCGGTGTTTTCTTTTTTAGGAAGATTTTCAAAGGAGGAAATATCAATACCATTATAAATAACACAGATTTTTTCTATGTCGAACAAGTTTGGATTATGCTTTACGATTGTTCTTTTTGTCTCTTCAGAATTTGCTATAATTCCAGTAATAAGTTTTTTAAAAATAAACCTGTTGATGGGTTTGTTTTTTATAGGGATAGCACTACCTCTTCGATAGATTATATTTTTTATTCCTGCAAATTTTGCGGCTAATCCGGCAGCCTTTGCGTCACGCGGTAGGTTGAGGATAAGTATGTCAGGATTTATTTTTTTTAATAAAAGAAAGATCCTAAGAATTTTAAAAGGATTTAAAAAACTAAGGTTGTGAAGTTTAATGGAGTATTGAGTGAAAGATTCATTCTCTACTAACTTATTTAAACTTCCTTTCGGGTGAGAAACGATTGAAATATTATAATTTTTATCATATAGGCTTTTGGCCATATCAAAATGCCAGCGTTCTCCACCTCCCCAGGCTATGTTTGTATTGAAAAAACAGATTTTCATTCCTGGAAACCCTTTTTATTTAATTCTCTTAGTTTGATATCCTTTAGGAAATTGGTATATACAAAAAGGACACTAATTACAAATCCATAATATCCATCCAAAATGCCGAGTTTGATAAAGTATTTCTTGAAGAAGGAGAAAAAGATTCTAATTACAATCATGAATACAGAAATGTTTTTTCCTTTTTCATATTTCATTCTTGCACTGATATCAGTAAATTTCTGCATTTGGTTAACATGGTCCGAAATGGAATAGTATGAATAATGAAGAAGATCCCCTTTCAGGTGTTTTGTCGTGGAGCCTTTTTGTAATTCATACTTGTCGTGAGGGTTAACACCGCCCCAGTTTCCTTTTGTCCTATTCCATAGACGTAATTTTTTGTCCGGATACCATCCGCAATGCTTTATCCATTTTCCACAATAGTTAGTCATTCGGTTCATTTCGTAACCGTCAGAATCCCATGTAGTTTTAACTTTTTTTATGGAATTAGATAATTCTTCGGATAATGCTTCGTCTGCATCTAACGAAAGAATATAATCATACGCTGCCTGCGCAGCAGCCCAGTTTTTCTGTTCTATATGCCCATCAAATTTATGCTCGATAAATTTGACATTATATTCATTACAAATCTCTTCTGTTCTATCTGTTGAAAATGAGTCGACAACAACGATTTCATCTGCTATTGGCCGAACAGATTCTAAGCATCGTTTTATATTCTTTTCTTCGTTAAAAGTGATTATTACAACTGACAGTTGTGGCATAATTCTTTTACTATTCGTTGAATGGACAAAAATATTATTTTACTTAAATAAAGTAGTGTTTTTTAAATGAGTTTGGTTAATTATTCTTTCCCAGAAACCTGCCTTCAATAATTAAAGAAACGGTTTCTGGAGATATCGTTTTTATATCTTTTTTATCTTCTGAAGCAGTAATGATAAATGCGTTATCTCTTGGTAAATGCCATTCCCTGATTTTGTGAAAAGGTGAATCTTCTTCTTTGTAGCCCCACAACCCTATATAATTAGCTCCTGACATTTGAGAGAGATGGGATGGGCCACAATCGTTAGCGACAGTTACCACGCTGCTTTTTGTTAATTTTACGATATCAGAGACATCAGAATTTAATTGTATCAAATAATTTTTCTCAGGAAGCTTTTCTTTTATCGTTTCAATCATCGATTTCTCCTGATCGCCAAGAATAAAAACAAACAAAAGATCATTATGCGATTTAAGAAGTGTTAATGCAAGATTACAAAAGTTGTTTACGCCCCATCTTTTATATTCTCCCTCGCCACCTCCAGGCATAAAGCATATGTGTTTTTTTGTGGTGTCAATCTTAATTACTGCTTTATCTTGTATGGTGTTAATTACTTCCAGTCCAACTTTTTTTTCTAAGGGCATTGAATAAGCCAGTTCAAGATAATTTAAGGCGATGTATTTGTAAACATTAAAGGGTACAGGATTTTTATATGTCCAGTTCTCAAAACCATATCGTTCTTTTGCTCCTGATAATAAAATACATAAGTCTAAAATCTCTGATTTTCGCCTTAGATTAATAACTATATCTGGTTTAAGTTTCCTCAAAGGCAACAGAATGTTACTCAAATATTTCTTTCGTTTATATATTTTGTGTTTGTGCGCAAATCCTAATTTTATAAAAAACTGGGAGTGATTAACTGGAGAAAATATCGTTATCTCAGCATCCGGATAATTCTGAATAAGGTTTGCGTAAAATGGTAATTGAACCAACATTGCCCCAAAAAAAGGTTTGTTAGGGGCAAAGACAACGATTTTTTTTATTGACCTGTTTTTTTTCAATAGTTAGGATTTTCAGGGATTAAAACATTTGTAATTCGTGGAATTTACGATAAGCACCGTTCATAGCAATCAGTTTCTCGTGATTGCCACTTTCTATAATTCTACCATCTTGCATCACAAAAATTTCATCTGCATGTTTGATGGTTGAAAGACGATGAGCAATAACAATGGAAGTACGGTTTTTCATTAATTTAATTAAAGCATCCTGAACAAGCTTTTCTGATTCTGAGTCGAGTGCCGATGTTGCTTCATCGAGAATTAGTATTGGTGGATTTTTTAATATAGCACGGGCTATACTAATTCGTTGTTTCTGGCCTCCCGAAAGTTTATTTCCTCTGTCACCAACATTTGTTTGGTAACCATCAACAGTTTCCATTATAAATTGGTGTGCATTTGCAATTTTGGCTGCTTCAATAACATCTTCCTCTTTTGCATTTTCAACTCCAAAAGCTATGTTATTGTATATTGTATCATTAAATAAAATCGGTTCCTGGTTTACAACCCCAATCAAATCTCTTAGATCTTTAATGTTATAATTTTTAATATTGATGCCATCAAGTAATATCTCACCTTCCATAACATCGTACAAGCGTGGAAGGATATTGGCAAGAGTGGATTTTCCGGAGCCCGATTCACCAACCAGGGCAATAGTTTTACCTCGTTCCAGATTTAAGTTTATGTCTTTTAGTACATATAATTCCTTGTATTTAAAATTAACACTTTGGTACTGTATGCTAGTATTAAACTCTTTTACATGAATGGCGTCCGATTTATTAACAATTTCATTTTCAATCTGTAAAATTTCATTTACCCTGTCAATAGAGGCTAATCCTTTTTTAATGTCATAACTAACTGTAGAAAGATTTTTTGCCGGGGCAATAATGCTGTAAAACAATCCAACATATCCAATAAAAATATCTGGGGTTAAGGAACTTTCACCTCCAAATATCAGGATACTTCCATACATCACAATAACAACAACAACCAGCGTTCCTAAAAATTCACTTAACGGTGCAGCTAAATCTCTTCTTCTGGCAACTTTAGTCATTAGGTGGGTATACTTGTTGTTTGTATCCAGAAATCTGGAATAACTACTTTTTTCGGCATTAAAGGTTTTTATTATTCTCAAACCTGATAGTGTTTCCTCAATATTTGATAATAAAAGACCCATTTGACCTTGTCCCTTTTTGGACGCAGATCTTAACTTTTTGCCCATTCTACCTATCAAGAGCCCTGAAATTGGCAATAAAAGCATCAATAATAAAGTCAGCTTTACACTCATTGCAAAAAGAACAACCAAGGTAAATATTATGATAATAGGTTCTTGGATAAGCATTATTAATGATTGAAGAATGGAACGCTGAATCTCACCAACATCATTTGATACACGTGACATAACGTCGCCTTTTTTAGCTTCACTGAAAAAACCTAAATGCAAGCCAAGAATTTTGTTGTAAATCTTGTTCCTAATGTCCCTGTCAATATTTAATCTTACCCCGGCAAGAAAATACCTGGCAATAAATCGTGTCGCATTTTTCACCAATGAAGCTGCAGCAATAATAAAACAAATAATAAGTACTGCTTTTAGTTTACCCTCGGTACCGCCTCCTCCATCAATTACAAATTTTGACAGAAAATGGTAGAAACTATCTTTAAAATATTCTGCACTCAATTCAAATGGTGGCTTCTCCACAACTAAATCGGTTTGTTCAAATATTATCCCTAAAAAAGGAATCAACATACCCATTTGAAAAATTGAGAAGAAGGCAGAAATAATATTGAAAATTATTACAAGGGATAGATTAAATTTATATGGTTTTGCGTATTTTAAAAATCTATAAAACTCTTTCATTCAGATAATTAATTTTATTTTTTTTCTTTCTGCCAAATAAAAACAAGCTGTAAAAGTAACTAAAAAATGTTACCCCGGCTTGTGTCTCTAAAGTATCTTCAGATAACATTGACAAAAAAACAATGAGAAGGAAGATGGCAACTATCAGGCCAATTTCTTTTCTTTTTAGGAAAATAGGGTAGAAAAATGCAAATAAAATGTAGGTGCCAATAAATATTCCAAATGTCAGGTAGAAAGTCAAATATTGATTGTGGGTCCTAAATTGTTTTTCCTTAGACAGACGGGTATTTGATTTTGCATAATAATCAGCAAATGCATCTAACACATCACCAGTGCCAACCCCAAACCAAAAATTATTTTTGAAAATAGTATATCCTGCTTTTGCGTACTCGATTCTTTGCGATACAGAATGGTTTGTTGGATTTCCTCCTTTAAAATAATTATTGATTTCCCAGAGGATTTGAAGGGTCCTTTTTTTTACAGGATTAAATTCAACATACAAATAATTAGCAATGCCATTTTCAATGTTTTTAATATCATTATCACTTAATTGTTGTAGTCCTTCAGAGTCTTTTTTTAAACCTTTTGAAGATAAATATCTAATAAGCGTATAAAAAACATCTTGTTTGTTTCCTTGTTTATAAAATAAGGGAAGGTCACTTCTTTTTGTCCAAGCTGTATCAAGTTCTTCTCGTGATACATACCAGTAAATATGGTATCCATTTTCGGTGATAGGTTCCGGATCGTAAAAGGTATACGAATTTCCATATTTCGTTTGGGCTTTTCTGTTGGCAGGCATTTCATCTTTAACAGCAAGTATTTTTACTATTTCATTAATATTGTAGAAAATGAAGCTGCCAACACTCAATAAAAAAACAATGCTGATAATAAAACCTAATGTTCTTTGGGTTTTTGTTGTTAAATAGTGAATAACAAATACTACATCAACTGCAATTATAAGGATTACGCCTGTATATGCCTGTAAAACAATTAAAAAGAAATGTAGCCAAAGGATGAGTGTTACAGCTGCAACTTTAAGTTTTATATTTTCTAGTTGAGAAAAGGAAAAAAGCAGGATAGCAACTGCTAAGACAATGTATAAAGCAAACCGGATGTGAGAAATAATAAACGATATCTCCCGGACATCAACGTATTCAAATCCAAAAAATCCCAGGTATGCACCATAACTAATAAGAGTTCCGGCAAAAACACCAAGGATATAAAATAGTAGAATTATTTTTATTTTTTGGGGAGAAAGTTTTTCTGACGTTGCAATTACGATTGGTATTCCTAAAAGAGGGAGTTTTATTTTAAGGTCATGTAAACCATAACCCCAATTTGTAGAATAAAACATGCCAATTACATGGATTAAGAATACAGAAAGAAATAATAAAAGCGCTGGTTGAGATTTTAACAAAGAGAATTTTTGTTTAAATTTTTGCTCTACCAACCAATTTCCTGCAATTGTAAATTGAGATACACTCAATGCAAAGGGAGATACAGATAGCGAAAAAGCAAGAAGACATAAGCCGCCAAAATATATCCAGTCGTGATTTGAGCTGATAAGACGGAAAATATTAAACTTTTTATTCATGAATATAAACCCGTTTAACACGCTGAGATACTTTGGTGAGTACCTCATAGGTTATTGTGCCCAATTTCTCAGCTAAATTAACTATTCCAGGATCTCGACCAAATACAATAACTTCGTCATGAAAATTTGCTTCAATGCCAGTAATGTCAATCATACATAAATCCATACAGATATTGCCAATTGTTGGCGCATATTTCCCATTTACAAGGAAATGCCAGTTTCCATTACTTAATTTTCTGTCTAGTCCATCAGCATAACCAATAGGGATTGTAGCAATCTTCGTCATTTTTATTGCTTTACCTTTTCTGCCATAACCAATTGTTTCACCCGGCATAATATTTTTTATCTGTACAATTTTACTTTTAAAGGTACTAACATTTTCAACTTTGTTTTGAAATTTATTGCTTACTCCATAGAGTCCAATGCCAAGTCGTACCATTTCAAATTGATATAGAGGAAAACGTTCTATGCCATTTGTGTTTAAAATATGCCTGATGAATTTATTGTTGAGGTTAGAACTTAATTTTTTGCAGGTTTCCTCAAATATTTTTAATTGTTGATAGGTAAAATCATCTTGCTCTGGTTCATCACTGGCTGCTAAATGAGAGAAAACAGATTTTACTAAGATATTTTTATTGTTCTTTATGGTATCAAGTAATTTGTTAATTTCTTCCGGCATAAATCCCAAACGGTGCATGCCGGTATCAATTTTAATATGAATCGGATAATTAAACGTTTGGTTGATGGTTAAATGTTCCTTGAAAGCATCCAAAAGTTCAAAACTGTGAATTTCAGGTTCAAGTCGGTAAGCTAACATTGAATCGAAATCCGGTATGCTCGGGCTCATTACTATGATGGGCGTGTTGATGCCATTTTTTCGTAAGGTTACACCTTCGTCAGCAATAGCAACTCCAACATAATCTACCCGTTGATTCTGTAAAACATTCGCAATTTCATAAGAGCCACTTCCGTAAGAAAAAGCTTTAAGCATCACCATAATCTTTGTCTCACGAGTGATTAAGGAGCGGTAAAAGTTTAGGTTGTGGATTATTGCATTTAAATTAATTTCCAGAATAGTGGTGTGAGTTTTTTCTTCAAGAAGTGATGCAATTTTCTCAAATTGAAAATTACGGGATCCTTTTAATAATATTGCTTCGTCTTTGAAACTAGAAGAGGAAAGATATTCAATAAATTCTTGTGTGGATTTAAAGAACACTGAATCTGCATCAAAATAATTTTTATTTTTATAAATAGCATCACCTATTCCAATGAATTGGGTTATGTTTTTTTCTTTTGTTTTTTGTGCTACTTCTTTATACAAATCCTTTTCTTCTTTACCGCTTTGTAGAATGTCTGAAAGAATTAATGTCCTTGTAGAATGTTGAGTCTGGAGGTTTAAAAAATCAAGTGCGATGTCAAGTGAATTTAAGTCACTGTTGTAGCTGTCATTTATAACTGTACAGTTGTTGATACCTTTTTTTAATTCGAGCCGCATGGCAACAGGTTGCAGGTTAATCATTGCCTTTTTAATATCTTCAATGTGCATGTTAAGATGCAATAGAACAACCAAAACATGGATAGCATTTTCAATTGAAGCCTTGTCGGTAAAAGGAATATCTATTTCTTCGGAAATCGTTTTGCAATTAAATTTTATTCGAGTTATATCTGTTTGTTTTTCTATGTTTTTAATAGTCAACCATGCATTCTTATTATAAGACCAGTCTAAATGAGTTTTTTTTGGATATTTTTCTTTTAAGATTTCTGAAATTGTTTTATGATCTTTCGAATAAATAAGTACCTGAGAGTCTTTAAACAGGATAGATTTTTCTATTATTTTTTGAGAAAAATCTAAAAATCCTTCCTGGTGTGCTTCTCCAATATTTGTGAAAATTCCAATTTCCGGACTAATTATTTTTTGGAGTTTCTCCATCTCCCCGGGAATTGAGATTCCTGCTTCTAAGATTCCAATTTTTGCATCATTATTTAATAACCAGGCAGAAAGAGGAACCCCAATTTGTGAATTATAGCTTTTAGGGCTTCTTATTGCATTGTAATTTTTGCGCAAACATTGCCATAACCATTCTTTTATAATGGTTTTTCCATTACTTCCTGTTATACCAATTATTTTCCCTTTAAATTGTTGCCGATGATATGAGGCTAATTTTTGTAGTGAATTAATTGAACCATCAACAAGTAAGTAGTTGATATCGTCAAGATTTATTCCTTGGGGAATGTACTCAAATACAAAATTTTTGATTCCTTTATTATATAATTCTTCAACGTAAATATGCCCATCATGCCGTAATCCCCGGATGCAAAAAAATAGAATGGAACTTGAGGGGACAGCAGTTCGGCTGTCTAGGGAGAGAGATTGGATTCGGACAGTTGGGTTGCCAAATAATTTTCCGGATACTATTTTATTTATGTCACCTAAAGTATATGGATTCATTAATTTTTATTTTGTTGTTGATGTAATTTATTAAAACATCTTCTGCATAATGCTTCATAGAGATCTTTCTCTCCAAGAACAATTAATTTTTCTTTGTCCTCTTTACGAAATGTGAAGTTTGCAGTGTTTCCACAACGTGTACAAATAGCATGTAGTTTTGTTGTATCCTCGGAAATAGCCATTAATCCGGGCATCGGTCCAAATGGTTTTCCCTTAAAATCCATGTCCAATCCTGCTACTATTACTCGTATCCCCCGATTTGCCAGTGTATTGCAAACATCAATTAGTTCTTTGTCGAAAAACTGGGCTTCATCAATACCAACTACATGGACATCGCCAGCCAGCAACAGGATACTTGATGAGGCATCAACAGCAGTAGAAGGAATTGAATTTTCATCGTGAGAAACAACTTCTTCTTCAGAGTAGCGTGTGTCAATTTTGGGCTTAAAGATTTCAACACGTAACATGGCCAGTTTTGCTCTTTTTAAACGTCGGATAAGTTCCTCGGTTTTACCGGAAAACATCGATCCGGTAATTACTTCTATCCATCCTGTTTTGTTCTGGCCTATCGGATTTTCATTAAACATTTGCTATTGATTATCGTAAGAATAGCTAAATTTACTTTTTTCTCAAATCCCTTCAAAAAGGGCAATCAAATATCAGGATATAAGATGACAATAAATAAAGAAAATTTAAAAAAAATAGTTGCAGACTTAGATAGTCTAAAAAATTTAATTGAGTTTTTTTCTACGCAAGATGAGGTCCCAGCTATTGAAGTTGATATCGTTAAAAGAAAACTGCAAGATATTTATTTGCTGTTTAACTCAACTTCTGAGGCGCAAGCTGTAGTGGGAAAAAAAGCTGAGAAACCGATAGAAGTTGAAGTTAAAAAAGAAGTAAAACCCATAGAATCAGTAGGTCAGAAAGAGGCGGTAGTATTTGAAATCGAGAAAGAGGTAATTTCGAGGCCACCTGTTGTTGAGGAAAAAAATTCTAAAGAAGAACATCAAATTGAGAATGAAAAATTAAACAAACCAGAATCTTCAAACCAGGGGGCAACACTCTCAGATAAATTGAAAAGTAATAACATATCCCTGAATGAGCGGTTAAGCAGTAATAAAGGAAATGATCTTTCGTCCCGATTGCAGAAAGGTGCAATTAGAGATTTAAACGAAGCGATAGGTCTTAACGATAAGTTTTTGTATATAAAATCTTTGTTTAATGGAGATGCTCATAAATTCAGGGAAGCAATAGAGTATTTTAATGAGGCAAGAAATATTTCAGACGCGGAAACATATATAGCTTCAAACTTCAATTGGAATATGAATGATGAAACTGCTCAACAGTTTCTTGGATTAGTACAAAGGAAACTTCAGAATAATGGGTAAATTATATCTTGTTCCAACCCCTATCGGAAATTTGGATGATATCACGTTGCGAGCTATCAAAGTCCTTCAGGAGGTAGATTTAATTCTTGCAGAAGATACACGAAAATCAGGCATATTGTTAAATCATCTTGGAATCTCAAAGCCTTTAAAAAGTTACCATAAATTTAATGAGCATAAAACTTTAGAAGAGATAGTTGGGTTGCTTGAGAAAGATAAAAATATTGCGTTGGTTTCTGATGCGGGTACACCATCAATTTCAGATCCGGGTTTTTTAATAACCAGGGAATGCCTTAACAATGATATAGAAGTTGAAACCCTGCCAGGTGCAACAGCTTTAATCCCGGCATTGTGTAATTCTGGGCTTCCATCAGAAAAATTTGTTTTTGAAGGTTTTCTTCCACAAAAAAAAGGGCGCCAAACACGACTGGAGTTTTTAAAAGAAGAAACTAGAACAATGATATTTTACGAATCTCCTTTTCGTTTGATAAAAACACTTACTCAGTTTTCTGAATATTTTGGTGAGGATAGAAAGGTTTCTGTTTCCAGGGAGATAACAAAAATACATGAAGAGACAATAAGAGGGACTCTATTAGAAGTGATAGAATATTATTCGAACAATACTTTAAAAGGTGAAATTGTAGTTGTAGTAGAGGGTAAATCAAAGAATTAGATATCAACAAAAATATGTTGATTTTTAAAGTTGACCTAACGTTAGGTTAACCTTAAGATTAATTAGTATATTTGATTACTATTACTTAACTCAACGCCATGACTAACAGTTATCTCAGTGAAAACTTTACGACCATTGAACATTATCAGGAATTAAAAGAAAAATCATTAAGAGGTCCGAATGGATGGCTTCTTTTTGTCGCTTGCAATGCAGGAATGCAACTTGCAAGTGATATAAGGCAGGAGTATGAAGGCCTTTATCACGAGCGGGAAGATGATGTTATTTCAATACCACTTATTGGCACTCATGAAGAACCATTAACGCGTATTTTTACTGATTTGGAAACATGTCCAAGGCTTCCTATTCATGTGGCGGGGGCAAATGCTTTTGTTTTTCAAAATACTCATGAATATGTAACGCCATATGGTGTTAATGAAAACATACAGCAACTCATACAGGTTGTGAGAACTTTACGTACACACAGGGCGCAAACAATAACGGTGGTATTGCCTTATTCTGCATATTCTCGTCAGGATAAACCTTCGTTTATGAAAAGAGAAGCAGCCCTGGCAAGTTTGTTTGCAGATCAACTTAAAATATCAGGCGCAGATATGTATCTTACCTATCACCCACATACCTTATCACTTTATGGGTTTTATGAGCCGGAAATAAAATTTGTAGCTTTAAGTGGGTTGGATCTATTTGAATCTTTTTTTAAGAAATTTAAAAATTTAGATGATACCATAGTCGTTTCAACGGATGCAGGAGGTGCAAAAGCAACTATATATTTTGCAGAAAGCCTTGGGGTGCCATATGCTATTTCAAGTAAACTAAGAGATAAAAAAGATCACTCTGATTTAATCGGGATTATAGGGGATTTAACCAATAAGAAAAGAGCAATTATTATTGATGATGAAACAGTTACTGGAAATTCAATAATAAATACGGTTAAAGCTGTTAATCAGAAATTTGGAATAGAAGAAATTTATGCCGCAGTAACTCATTTTAAAGTAAATAATGAAAATATAGGCAAGTTTATAGATGCAAATAAAAATTATGGTTTAAAAGAATTGCATATAACAGATTCAATCCCGCAAAAGAAAGAAATTTTGGATCATAAGTTTGTGATACAGCATAGTTTAGCAGGTGTTTTTGCAACCACAATAAATAAATTGCATTACAATCAATCTGTTAGTAGGATTTTTTCGAGGTTATAATTTTTTGTTCTATATCACGTTAATAACTTTCTTTTTTTGATACGAGAAAAAGACAGCTTATTTTATAATTTTGGCACACTTAAGCGATAATAAAATAAATAGATGGCTAAGAATAATAACGAAAATCAACAAGGACAAGAAAAACTAAAGGCTTTACAAGCTACTTTAGATAAGATAGAAAAAGGCTTTGGAAAAGGAGCCATCATGAAGATGGGTGACAAGGCCATAGTTGATGTGCCTTCAATTTCTTCCGGCTCAATTGCTCTTGATGTGGCTTTAGGGATTGGTGGATATCCAAGAGGACGTGTGATAGAAATATTCGGACCTGAATCCTCTGGTAAAACAACATTGGCAATACATGCCATAGCAGAAGCTCAGAAGAATGGTGGTATAGCAGCAATAATTGATGCAGAACACGCTTTTGATCGTTTTTATGCCGAAAAACTGGGAGTAGATGTAGAAAATCTTCTTATTTCTCAACCCGATAATGGAGAACAGGCTTTGGAAATTGCCGATCATTTAATCCGTTCTGGGGCAATAGATATTATTGTTATAGACTCTGTTGCGGCATTAACCCCAAAAGCTGAAATAGAGGGTGAGATGGGAGATTCAAAAATGGGGCTTCAGGCTAGGTTGATGTCTCAAGCTCTTAGAAAGCTTACTGCAAATATCAATAAAACGAATACGTGTTGTATTTTTATCAACCAGTTGAGAGAGAAGATCGGTGTGATGTTTGGTAACCCGGAAACAACAACCGGCGGTAATGCACTAAAATTCTACGCGTCATTAAGAGTTGATATTAGAAGGACCACCCAGATAAAGGATGGGGAAGAGGTAGTTGGAAACAGGACCAAAGTTAAAATTGTGAAAAATAAACTTGCCCCACCATTTAAAAGAGCAGAGTTCGATATTATGTATGGAGAAGGAATTTCTAAGGTTGGTGAAATTATCGATTTGGGTGTGGAACTTGAGATCATGAAAAAAAGTGGTAGCTGGTTTAGCTATGGTGAAACAAAATTAGGTCAGGGTAGAGATGCTGTAAAACAGCTTATTAAAGATAATGTGGAACTGGCTGAAGAATTAGAGAAAAAAATAAGAGAAAAAATAGCATCACAAGCATAGATTTGGTGATTCAATATTTTTTGTTTTATTTGCAATTGTATTTTTATGAATTATAGCGTCTTATGCAATATTAATTTATTGTAGAACTTTTTTGCCGTTTATACGTTTGAATTGCGTACATTGTGAATTATTTTGTAAATGATAAATTTTTTATTTTCTTAGGTATATTATTTTTGTAATATTGCATTTGAAAACGAAACGATACATTAATATCAAATTATTAAAGTTGAATTGTAAAACAAATAACCCCTGTTAATTATGAAAAATATGAAGCTTAAATTATTAGCATCTTTAACAGCTGTTGCGTTTATTTTTGGAGGTTGCGGTAGCATCCAAAAAATGAAAGATAGCGCCAGCGAAGTTGGTATCACAGTAAGTCCAAGCCCACTTGAAGTTCATGGTGGTCAGGTTGAAGTATCTGGTGAAGTGAAATTTCCACCAAAATATTTCAATAAAAAAGCTATTGTAGAAGCTACTCCAGTTATTAATTATGCATCTGGAGAAACAGCATACGAAACTACAACTGTGCAAGGAGAATCTGTAGAAGCCAATAATAAAGTTATTAGTTTCGAAGGTGGAAGCTATAACTATTCAGGTACTGTACCTTATAACGATGGAATGCTCGAATCAGCATTAGAAGTTAGAATGGTTGGTAAAATCAAAGATCAAGAAGTTGCGTTTGAACCTATCAAAGTTGCTGATGGTGTTATTGCTACTTCAACATTAGTTGACAAAGACGGACAAGTAATTTTAATTGGCGATAACTTCGAAAGAATTACTCCTGAAACTTATGAAGCAGACATTCATTATCAAATCAATCGTTCAAATGTTCAAAATTCTGAGTTAAAAGCTGAAGATATTACAGCTTTTCAAACTGCTATCGTAGATGCTAATGCTAATGAAAGAAAAGAATTCAAAGGAATTTCTATTTCTGCTTATGCTTCTCCAGATGGAGAATATGATTTAAATGAAAATCTTGCAGACGACAGAAAAGAATCTTCTCAGAGATATCTTAAAAGTGAGTTGAAAAAGAAAAAAGTTGAAGTTCCAGAAGATGAGGAATTCTTTAGCTTACTTTCAACTCCAGAAGACTGGGATGGTTTCAAAGAATTAATGGAAAAATCAGAGATTCAGGACAAAGAATTAATCTTACGTGTTCTTTCTATGTATTCTGATCCAGCTGTTAGAGAAAGAGAAATTAAAAACATCACTGAAGCTTTCGAAGAAGTTAAAGTTGAAATCCTTCCTCAGTTACGTCGTGCTAAATTAGCTGTAAACGTTGATGTTGTTGGATATTCTGATGAAGAACTAAAAGATCTTGCAAAATCTAATCCTGATACATTAAAAATCGAAGAGATTCTTTATGCTGCTACATTATTCGATGATAACAATGATAAGTTAGCTGTTTACAAAAAAGCATTTGCTAACTTCCCTTCATGCATCAGAGCTGCAAACGCTATTGGTTACACTTATTTCCAAATGGGTAACATGAGCGAAGCAAAAGCTGCATTCGAAAAAGCAAGGGCAATAAAAGATATCGAAGTAGTTAAAAATAACTTAGGTGCTGTAGCCCTTCACGAAGGAAATCTTGAAGAAGCTGAGAATTTAATTTCTTCTGCTTTAGCTGCTGGTGCTGCTGCAAATTATAACATGGGTGTTATCAAAACTATCCAGGGTGATTATGCAGCTGCAAAAAGTTATTATGGTGGTACTGCATCTTACAATGCTGCACTTAACCAATTGTTAAACGAAGAAACTGATGCTGCTCTTTCTACTTTAGGAAAAGTTGAAGATGATGCAAAAGTATTCTATCTAAGAGCTGTTGCTGGAGCAAGGGCACAACGTCAGGAAGTTGTTCTTTCTAACTTAAGAAGTGCTGTTAATGCGGATGCTTCTTTAAAAGACAGAGCTAAAAAAGATCTTGAGTTCAGAGCTTACAGAGATAATGAAACATTCACATCAATTGTTGAATAATCACTTGATGTTAGAGATATAAAAAAGCGCCAATTTGGCGCTTTTTTTATTTTATCATATTTACAAAAGGTTTAAAAAATTCCCACAAAACTATCCCGGCACATACCGATATGTTTAATGAATGTTTTGTTCCATATTGTGGTATTTCTAAACAATCATCTGAATTGTCTATAGCTTCCTGTTGAACTCCTTTCACCTCATGACCAAAAATAAGGGCATATTTTCTGTTTTGGTCAATCTGATAATTGAGTATGTTTTTCCCATTTTCAACTTGTTCAAGTGAGATAATGAGAAAACCTTCTTTTTTTAATTCGTTAATAGCATCCAGCGTTGATTTATAATATTTCCAGACAACAGACTCTGTAGCACCAAGCGCAGTTTTGTTGATGTCCCTGTGTGGAGGTTTTGCGGTTATACCGCATAAATAAATAGCTTGAACCCTGAATGCATCGGATGTGCGAAAAACAGATCCTATGTTATTTAAGCTCCTAATATTATCCAATATAATTATAACAGGAATTTTTTCAACTTTTTTAAACTCTTCCGCATCTATTCTGTTTAATTCATTAACATCAAGTTTTCTCATAATTTTTATATGTATAAAAACAGGGAACAAAAAAAGAGAATATTTTAGTACATTCATAAAATAATTAAAAAGTTCTTCAAAATGAATATCCACGAATATCAAGGAAAAGAAATTCTAAAGTCTTACGGAGTTGCTATTCAAGAAGGTATAATTGCTGATACACCTGTTCAAGCTGTTGAGGTTGCAAAAAAACTGCAAGAAGAAACCAATACAGGGTGGTGGGTAGTAAAAGCTCAAATTCATGCTGGAGGACGCGGGAAAGGAGGAGGCGTTAAGCTTGCCAAATCACTTGAAAAAGTTGAGCAATTTGCTAATGAAATTATCGGGATGAACCTGGTTACACACCAGACCGGGCCCGAGGGAAAGAAGGTAAATAAAGTATTAATTGCCCAGGATGTTTATTATCCTGGTGATTCACCAACAGAAGAATATTACATGAGCGTTCTCCTTAACAGACAAACCGGACGTAATATTATTATGTATTCACCTGAAGGTGGAATGGATATCGAAGAAGTTGCAGATAAAACACCTGACCGTATTTTTAAAGAAGAAATTGATCCGGGTATCGGACTTCAGGCATTTCAGGCACGGAAAATTGCTTTCAATCTTGGTTTGTCTGGAAAAGCTATGAAAGAGATGGTGAAGTTTGTATCTGCCTTATACAATGCATATGTTGGTACAGATGCCTCAATGTTTGAAATAAATCCTGTTCTAAAAACATCAGATGATAAAATTCTGGCAGTTGACGCAAAGGTCAACCTTGATGATAATGCTCTTTATCGACATCCCGAATATGAAGCAATGAGGGATCTAACTGAAGAAGATCCGACAGAAGTTGAAGCGGGAAAATATAACCTTAATTTTGTGAAGCTTGATGGAAATGTAGGTTGTATGGTTAATGGAGCTGGACTGGCGATGGCAACAATGGACATCATTAAATTGTCAGGTGGTCATCCTGCGAATTTCCTTGATGTTGGAGGAGGGGCAAATGCAAAAACTGTAGAAGCCGGATTTAGGATTATTTTAAAAGATCCCAATGTTAAGGCTATCTTAATTAACATATTTGGAGGTATCGTACGATGCGATAGAGTTGCTTCCGGTGTTGTTGAAGCGTATAAGAATATTGGTAATATAAAAGTTCCTGTTATTGTACGTCTACAGGGAACAAATGCTGAGGAAGCAAAAGAACTTATTGATAATTCCGGACTAAAAGTTGAATCAGCAATTACACTAAAAGAAGCGGCTGATATTGTTAGGCAGGTGGTTTAATTTTCACCAATCATAATATCAACAAGAGAGGCTACATGAATTAGCGTGGAATCAAAAACAGACAGGTTGTCAAAGTCTGATTGTTTCAATATCAATGATAATTCTGTTCCTCCAAGAATAAGGCCTTCGATAGAGTGTTCTTTTTTTAATTGATTTGTAATGTTGATTAGCATTTCTTTTGTTGCAGGATTAATTCTATTGAAAACCAGTTTATTCATGTATTTCTCGTGAATAAACTCTATGTCACTCTTTTCAGGAATAACTATTTCAACATCAAAGCTATTTGCCGTTTTTTTGATAAAAACCAGTTGTCATCGTTGATTTTGTCCCCAAAAGAACAACTCTTTTTATTCCTTTTTTTTGAATTGCTTTACATGTTTCGTCAACAATGCTAATAATTGGAGGCTGTATTCGTTTTTTAAGCTCATCAATTACAATATGAGGTGTGTTTCCTGACTTGTCCCTTTTAGTGCGGTGCATTTAACTTTTCTATAAGTTCCTTCATTTTGTGAGTTGGTTCGGCTTTTAGTATTACTGTTTTGTTTGTGATCTGGTTCAATATTTCTCCATCCACAACTTTCTTTGATTCGTCGATGAATTTTCTAATTGACACACCAGTTTTTAGTTCGATATGCTTTGCTATGACAAGCGCCATGAAGCAAATCAGTATATGCAATTTTATCGGTTGTTCCTTATAATGAAAGATGGGTCTTGTTTGTAGGTCATTTTTTGATATCCTAAAGTTCTGCTCTATTTTATAAAGTTCATGGTATCGCTCCATTATTGTTTTATTATTGGCAACCGATTCTTCCAGATTGGTATAATATCCTTTGACGCCTAATAGCTTCTGAGTCTTTTCAATAAGTGCTTCATTGAGTCCCATTTCCTGGTTTTTAATCCGGGTAAATTTCAACTTTTTGCTTTTCGATGGTTTTGAAATTGCTTGTTTTGCTTTTTCGATTTGCTTCTCCATTTCGTATTTATCCTTACGGTACCTGACTGAAGAATAGCTACAAACCAGATAACCGTTATCCATTTTAATCCGTATGCTTTTACCATCTTCGCGGCTGATGTTTTTATCGATCGTCTCAAACAGTGCTGTTGGGATATTGCCAAGTCTGGCTCCAACGATGTAGTTGATATTGTTTTGAACCAATTTTTGTACATTTTCGGTACTGATCATGGCAGCATCGGCCACTACGGTAAAATCTTTTACATTATTCCTTTCAATAAAATCTTTAATGACAGGAATGATTGTGTGCCCTTCAAAAGTATTGCCTGAAAATACCTCATAGGCAACAGGGAAGCCTTCTTTACTTACCATCAGGGCTATGAGTATTTGCGGTTGTTGGGATTTGTTGTCTTTTGAGAAACCGTTCTTGCGTAACTCATCCTCTTCAAAAGTCTCGAAATACAATGTTGTTACATCGTAAAACAAAATGTCGAAATTAAAGGAGTAATGAACTTTTGCAAAATCAACAACCTTCTGTTCAATAATTTTCTTTAGCCCGATACAATTAGGGGCTATTTTGTAATAATTTTTGCGGCTATGGCTGAGGCTGAAAAATTGTTCCATCAATTCCAGTGAGCGGAGCTTCGATGCAGGCTCAAATATCCTTATTGTTACTAAATCATTTAATAACGCAGGCAGTTCATCTAACTTAATTTTATCCTGAATTGAACGGATCTGCTTTTGGAAAAAATGGTATTTGACTCCAAGAAATGTGCAATGATTGAGATGCAACAACTTGTTGGGGTTTTCATCAGGGAAGATAGACAATTGTTTGGAGTAATCTTTGATCCATTCTTCTGCCAAAATCAATAAATCGCTTAATGCCCCCTCTGTGTGAGCAGAACCAATATGCTGCAAAATGACCCTTTTATTATTCCGGTAATGCACTACCTGTACAGCTTTTGCATTTGAGCCTGTTTTAACAACCCTGATTTTCATGCTAAAATAAACCTTAGTGCGGTAAATTTAGCATTTTTTAAAACACAAAACCTGATAATCAGCTGTTTACAACCGCACTAATTCCCAAGGGTACAAGTCAGGAGCTCATCAATTACAATATGAGGTGTGTTTGAAGCCAGGGCAACAAAGTCTGCCCCAGCTTTAATCAGTATGCCTACCCGCTGCTCCAAAAAATCAACCAGTTTTTCAAGTTCATTATTGAAAACATAACTAAGCATCTCTTTCATGTTGATGCTTTCAATAAGGAATTCCGGATATTCATCCGTATTTGATTCCTTCTGAAATTGTTCAATAATTAACCGATAATACTTAATGGTTGATTCAGGGCCTACGCCTCCGATTAATCCTAGCTTTTTCATTTAGCTGACTCTTCCTGAAATTTATTTTTTGTTGATAGCCTTCCAGGATATTGTTTTAAAGCAACCTCAAGACAAGCCATGGCTTCTTTGAGATCTTCCAACTTAAGTACGAAAGCTATCCGAACTTCATGTTTTCCAAGGCTTGGATCGGAATAAAAACCCGGGCCGGGGGCAAACATTACAGTCTTGCCATTATATTCAAACTCTTTAAGCATCCATTCAGCAAATTTATCTGTGTCGTCAACAGGAAGTTGAACCATTGTATAAAATGCACCTTTGGGATTTGGACAGTAGACACCTTCCATGCTGTTAAGAGTCTTAACAACATAATCCCTGCGTTTTAAGTATTCGTCGTAAACTCCTTTCATGTAATCTTCAGAACTATCAATAGCAGCTTCTCCGGCAATTTGTCCGATATACGGCGGACTTAATCGTGATTGGCAGAATTTTAAAGCCGTTTTATAAAGTTGTTTGTTCTTTGTGACAAGAGAGCCAACTCGTAGTCCGGTTGCGCTATATCTTTTCGACATAGAATCAATCAATATGGCATGTTGCTCAAGTCCTTCAATTTGCATGATTGAGGTAAAATTTTCTTTGTCGTATACAAATTCTCTGTATACTTCATCAGAGAGTAGGAATAAATCGTATTTTATCGCAATATCACGAAGCTGTTCCAGTTCTTTCCGTGAGTATAAATATCCTGTTGGATTATTGGGGTTGCAAATAATAATTGCCCTGGTTCGTGATGTGATTTTTTCTTCAAACTCATGAATTGGAGGGAGTGCAAATCCATTTTCTATTTTTGCTGTTATTGGTACAACATGAGCATTTGATGTTGTGGCAAACCCGTAATAATTTGCATAAAAAGGTTCAGGGACAATTATTTCATCTTCAGGGTTTAGGCAAGTTAGCAATGTTATGTTTATCGCTTCTGAACCACCGGTAGTAACAAGTATATCATCATAATTTACATTGATGTCAAACCTGCTATAATATTCAACTAATTTTGTTCTTAAGGATTCTAATCCGGCACTGTGGGAGTACTCAATTACATTTGCTTTTACATTTCGGATTGCAGCCATGGCTTCCGCAGATGTTGGGATATCTGGTTGACCAATGTTTAATCGATAAACTTTTCGCCCTTTCTTCTCAGCTTCTTCAGCATATGGCACCAATTTCCTAATTGGCGATTCGGGCATTTTTAAACCTCGTTCTGAAATTTTCGGCATCGTTGTAAATGAATTAAATTATTATATAAAAAAAATGCCTCTAAAAGAGGCATCATAAATATCGTTATGTAAGCCAGAGATTAACTATTTTCTGCCGCGGCCGCTTCTTCTTCTGCTTTTTCAACATTACCTTTAATCCTAAGAGTAACCATAGGATTGCTGGCATTTGAAAATACAGTAATGCTTTTGCTGAAACTTCCGGGAATTGTAGTTCTGTAGCTTACTTTTATTTTTCCTGTATCACCTTCGTTAATGGGTTCTTTTGACCACTCAGATGCTGTGCAGCCACAAGAGGTTTTTACGTTTTTTAAAACAAGAGGACTATCGCCTGTGTTTTCAAAAACAAATTCGTATTCTCCATTTCCATTATATTCTATCGTCCCATAATCGTGCTCTGTTTCTGTAAAAGTTATTTCAGAAACCTTATCGCTTTCTGTTTTTTCTTCTTTAGTTCCTGATTGCGAACAGCCAGTTAAAGAGAAAATAAGGACACTCGAAAATAATATCAAAAAGCTTTTCATGATAAATGTCAATTTTTTTAATTATACAAAAGTAGCTGATTCATTTTAAAAACTTAAAAAATGAAGATATTTTTTTTGTTATATAGTGTTTATGGGATTTATCAAAGGGTAGTGATTTGTTTAATTGTAAAATACTATGGTAGTTAGATAATTGCGTTCTATAAAAACATTTTTATTTTTGTGTGAAATAGGAATGAATGGATACAACAGATATTTTAATACAAATAAGAAAGATAGTCCGCTCTGTTGATATTGAATCAAAGAAGATACAAAAAGAATATGGGGTGAGTATCCCACAAGTGCTGTGTTTAGGCTTTTTACAGCAATCTGTAAATTATCAGTCAACACAAGGTGAGATACGTAAATTTTTGAATTTAAATTCTAGTACTGTAAGTGGTATTATTAACAGGCTGGAAAAAAAAGGATTTTTGGCCCGATTGCCAAAATTGGGAGATAAACGTGTTGTAAACATAGCCTTAACTTCACTTGGGGATCAACTACTAAGTACAATTCCTCCATTATTACATGATAGATTGTCTGAAAAGCTTAAAAAACTTGACGACGAAAAGCTTAATAAGGTTGAAGATAGTTTGGAGACACTTATTAAATTGCTGGATATCGAGAGCTTGGAAGCTTCCCCAATGATTACCCTGGATAGTGATTTAGAAAACGAAGAGAACGGTTCGGAGATGATCGATTAGCTCATTTTATTCCGAGAGGGTAATTGAGTGGATATGTTGTTTTTTATATGTAACAATCTTTTTGTAATTTTGTTCGTATAGAAACAATATTAAAAAAATATGATTTATACCAATGTGCAAAGAGAAATTGCAGGAAGGATTGAGGAACAACCAAAGTTGTCGAATTGGAGAGATTGGAAATGGCAAATAAAACATTCGATAAAATCTCTTGATAAATTTGAATACCTGACAGGGATAAAATTCTCAGAGAAAAAGAGAGAAGAACTTAAAAAAACATTTGAAAAATTTCCGCTTTCTATAACTCCATATTATTTGTCTTTAATTGATAGAGATAATTATCTGCATGATCCGGTTTTTAAACAGGCTTTTGGGGGAGTTGAGGAATTAACTACCTTGAAATCAGAATTGGCAGACCCATTGTCTGAAGATAAAGATAGTCCTGTAGAAGGTATAACACATCGGTATCCAGATCGTGTTTTGTTTCATGTTAGTAATATTTGTTCTATGTATTGCAGGCATTGCACGCGTAAAAGAAAAGTCGGTGATGTTGATTTTGTCCCATCAAAAGATCAGTTAAAACAAGGGATAGATTATATAAAAAAAACGCCACAGGTGAGAGATGTCCTGTTGTCAGGAGGCGATCCTTTTATGCTTCCTGATGATAAAATAGATTGGCTTTTAAGTGAGATTTGTAGCATACCTCATGTGGAAATTATTCGTATAGGAACAAGAATGCCTGTTGTTCTACCTTACAGAATTACGGATAGGCTAATTTCTATTTTAAAGAGATATCAGCCGCTTTGGATTAATACACATTTTAATCATCCGAATGAAATAACCAGCTCATCTAAAGAGGCTTTAGCTAAACTGGCAGATGGGGGATTTCCATTGGGAAATCAATCTGTGCTGCTTGCGGATGTTAATGATTGTCCCAGGATTATGAAATTATTGCTACACAAACTAGTTCAAAACAGGGTTCGTCCCTACTACTTATACCAGTGCGATCTTTCAGAAGGACTTTCTCATTTTAGAACACCAATAGGAAAAGGAATTGAGATTATGGAAAGCCTTATTGGCCATACGAGTGGATTTGCCAGGCCAACTTATGTTATCGATGCTCCAGGGGGAGGCGGAAAAATCCCGGTGATGCCTAATTATATAATTTCATGGTCAACCAATAAAGTTGTGTTGAGGAATTACGAAGGTGTTATTACTACCTATAAAGAACCTGATAGCTACGAGCCAAAACTTTGCGACAGAGATTGTGATAATTGTAATTTAGAGATAAAACTAAATGAGATGGACGAATCAGAAGCTATTGGGATTGAGAAACTATTGTCTGATACAAGTGATACAATATCACTAATACCAGAGGATAATGAAAGGATTCAGAGGAGAGAAGATAATGCATGATACAATTGAGAAGTATGGAAAAGGTTCTATCATTCAGCATGGGAAATTAAATGACCGAGTATATCTTATCAAACTAAAAAAAACTGATTTCCCTGGGATAATAGGTTATATTGAGAACCTAGCCAGAACCTATTCATACACAAAAATATTTTGTAAAGTTCAGTCCTGGGCAGCTCCGGTTTTTATTGCAAATGGATATATCGTAGAAGCTCAAATTCCTGATTTTTATTCGGGAAGTGAAGATGTTTTTTTTATGTCAAAATTCTTGAGCTCAGACAGGTTGTTGAATCTTGAGAAAGAACAATTAGACCTACTGTCAAAAGAGTTTCAGACTATTAAAAAGTCTTCGTTAAAAAAAGCATCAAAAGAGGATTTTACATCTAAATTACTTACAAAGGAAAATGTTGAGGATATAACAAATGTTTATAAAAAAGTATTTAAATCATATCCTTTCCCAATTTTTAATACCGGGTACATTCATAAAACAATGAAAAATAACGTGATGTATTTTGGTGTAGAAGAAAAGGGAAATCTAATTGCTTTGTCATCAGCAGAGATGGATAAAGAGGGGGCAAATGCCGAAATGACTGATTTTGCAACTCTCCCGGAAATAAGAGGTAAAGGTTTAGCTTCTGTTCTTCTTGCTAGAATGGAGAAAGAGATGGAAAAACAAAAAATAACAACACTTTATACCATTGCACGATTAAAATCTTTAGCAATGAATAAAACTTTTTTAAAACTCAATTATAAATATGCGGGAACCTTAGTAAAGAACACAAATATTTCGGGAAGCATTGAAAGTATGAATGTTTATTATAAACACATTTAGATTATGGAAGATGTCATCCGTTCGATAACAATGCTTTTGGTTTTATTAAATCCATTTTTAATAATTGTCTATGTTATTGATATTGTAAAAAAACGAACTTTTAAACAATTCACTAAAATATTGTACCGGGCTGGAATCATCAGTTATATTGTGTTTACTGCATTTGCCATTCTTGGGGATGCAATTTTTAAGAATGTATTTAATGCCAGCTTTGCATCATTCCAGATTTTTGGTGGTATTGTGTTTCTATTAACGGGAATTCACTTTGTTTTTAAAGGAAGTGCATCTATCGAAACATTAAGAGGAGAATCAAAACATGTTACAGGAGCCATTGCAATGCCTATTTTTATTGGCCCGGGAACTATTAGTTATAGCGTAATTATTGGGGAAAAATTGAATAAACTATCTGCATTATTTTCCATAGCCGTTGCCATTTTACTTTGTGTGTCAATTATACTTTTATTAAAAAAAATACACGATAAAATACAAACAAAAAAAGAAGAACTCATAGAACAATATATCGATATTGCCGGTCGGGTTATTGCCTTGCTCATTGGGACAATATCAATAGAGTTAATAATGAGTGGTATTACCTTCTGGATAAACAAACTTTAGCGAATGCATATTATTGATTTATTAATTTTTATTATTTACCTGGGAGCAATGCTCGGTGTGGGATTTTATTTTATGCGTAAAAATAAGAGCACCGATGATTATTATGTTGGAGGTAGAGGATTGAGTAGTTTACATATAGGTTTATCTGTTGTGGCAACTGATGTAGGCGGTGGATTCTCAATCGGATTAGGAGGTCTTGGTTTTACAATGGGGCTGTCAGGAAGCTGGCTTCTTTTTACCGGATTGGTTGGTGCCTGGCTAAGCGGCGTTTTCCTTATTCCAAAAGTATCGGATTTAGCAAGAAAAAAGGGGTTTCTATCGTTTCCACAATTTCTCGAATATTCTTATAATAAACGAGTAGCACTTATAGCTGGTGTTATCTCAGCAATTGGATACCTTGGATTTACCAGTTCTCAGATTTTAGCTGGCGCAAAACTAGCTTCTTCAACTTTTGAGGGACTTACATTGAACAATGCACTGATAGTAATGGGAGTAATAGCTGTTGGATATACCGTGTTGGGCGGTTTAAAAGCTGTTATCTATACAGACACCATCCAATGGATAATCTTAATGGTTGGCCTTATTCTTATTGGAATTCCTTTTGCTTACCATGAAATTGGTGGCGTGAAAATTATAAAAGAAACATTGGAACCAGAGTTTCTTACCTTAAGTGCAGTAAGTTGGCAGCAAATAGTTAACTGGATGTTTACAATAATTCCTATTTGGTTTATTGGGATGACTTTATACCAAAGAATATATGCATCAAAAGATACAAAAACAGCCCAACG
Source organism: Bacteroidales bacterium (assembly GCA_963665085.2). Classification (GTDB taxonomy): domain Bacteria; phylum Bacteroidota; class Bacteroidia; order Bacteroidales; family JAAAOM01. The sequence continues at coordinate 115,482 of CAXXXS010000001.1, read as the reverse complement.
AGGATGGTTTATTGCCGGTTTGTTTGAATACCCGTTAATGGCTTTTATGGGTGTGATTTTGGGGATGTTTGCCCGCGTTGCACTTGAAAATGGTTTACTTCCTGGCTATACAGCAACCAATCTAGATGCTGAAATGGGATTGCCGGTTTTATTACGAACCGTCCTTCCGGTCGGATTTCTGGGAATTGTCCTGTCTGCTTATTTCTCTGCAATAATGTCTACAGCAGATAGTTGTTTAATGGCTGCCTCCGGAAATATCCTTACTGATGTCCTAAAAAAACATGAGTCAAAAAATAGTTTGCGGTTTTCACAGCTTTTAACACTTCTTATAGGTATAGCAGCATTGTTAATAGCCTTAACAATGACAAGTGTATTGGAATTAATGTTACATTCCTATTCTTTCATGGTATCAGGGATGATAATTCCTGTTCTGGCAGCTTTATTTACCAAAAGGCCTAATGCGCGCGCAGCATTGGTATCAATGTTAACCGGAGGTATTATAACTTTAATCCTGATAATTTGGGGTATTTCATTACCGCTCGAACTGGATGCAAATATCTTTGGGATTTTTTGTTCGTTTGTTGCATATGTCATTATTTCACGAATGGATAATAGAGGATAGTTTAATATTTCATTCGTAAACCCAATATTCTTTCTCTAAGTTTTAGATAATTTCTATTTTTGCGCCAACTTTTTTAAAAACAGAGATAAATGAATATCCCAAGCAAATACGATCCTTCTTTAACAGAGGACAAATGGTACAAGTACTGGTTAGATAAAAACATATTTCATTCAGAGCCTGACGACAGGGAACCTTATACAATCGTGATTCCTCCTCCAAACGTAACAGGTGTATTGCATATGGGACATATGTTAAACAATACATTACAGGACGTATTAATTAGACGTGCGCGTATGCTTGGAAAAAATGCATGTTGGGTTCCGGGGACTGACCATGCATCTATTGCAACAGAAGCGAAAGTGGTTGCAAAACTTCGTGATGAAGGTATTGATAAAAATAAACTTTCCCGCGATGAGTTCCTTGAACATGCCTGGGTATGGAAAGAGAAACACGGGGGAATTATTCTTGAGCAACTTAAAAAGCTTGGTGCTTCATGCGATTGGGAACGAACAGCTTTTACTATGGACGAAGAATATTCAGAAAGTGTTATTGATGTTTTTATCGATCTGTTTAAAAAAGATAAGATTTATCGTGGAGTGCGGATGGTGAACTGGGATCCCCAGGCAAAAACAGCCGTTTCTGATGAAGAGGTAATCTACAAAGAAGTTCAGTCAAAATTATATCACATCAATTATAAAATTGATGGGGAAGATGGTTCTGTTACGATTGCCACAACTCGACCTGAAACAATTTTAGGTGATACTGCAGTTTGTGTGAATCCAAACGATGAACGTTATACGCACCTTAAAGGTAAGAAAGTATTCGTGCCTCTTATAAACAGGTTAATTCCTATTATTCAGGATGAGTATGTTGATATGGAATTCGGTACAGGATGTCTAAAAATTACTCCGGCCCACGATATTAATGACTATGAAATTGGAATCAAGCATAACCTGGAATCCATTGATATTTTAAATGATGATGGTACATTGAGCGAGAAAGCTCAGATTTATATTGGAGAAGACAGGTTTGCTGTACGTAAAGATATTGCAAAGAAACTGGAAGAAGAAGGTTATTTAGTAAAGACTGAAGATTATACAAACAAAGTTGGTTTCTCTGAACGAACTGATGCAGTAATTGAACCTAAATTATCTATGCAGTGGTTTGTGAAAATGAAAGAATTAGCTCAGCCGGCATTGGAAGCTGTTGTTAATGATGATATTCAACTTCATCCTGTTAAGTTTAAAAATACCTACAGACATTGGATGGAGAATGTGAAAGACTGGTGTATTTCGCGTCAGCTATGGTGGGGACACCGTATTCCGGTTTTTTATATTAATAATACCAACGATTTTGTTGTGGCAAAAAATGTTGAAGAAGCATTAGAACTGGCAAAAGAAAAAACAGGAGATAATTCACTTTCATTAGATTCATTAAAACAAGATGAGGATGTATTAGATACTTGGTTTTCTTCTTGGTTATGGCCTATTTCTGTTTTTAATGGTTTAAAAGATCCGAACAATAAAGAAATTGCATATTATTATCCAACCAATGATTTGGTGACTGCACCTGAAATCCTTTTTTTCTGGGTAGCAAGAATGATTATCTCAGGATATGAATACAGAGGGGAGAAACCATTTAAGAATGTTTATCTAACCGGAATTGTACGGGATAAACAACGAAAAAAAATGTCTAAATCCCTAGGTAACTCACCGGATCCGATTGAGTTGATGAAAAAATATTCTGCCGATGGCGTTCGTGTAGGGATGTTATTATGTTCTCCTGCGGGTAACGATTTATTATTTGACGAGGGATTAACCGAACAAGGTAGAAACTTCGGAAATAAAATCTGGAATGCATTCCGTCTTGTTAAGTCATGGGAAGTTAATGATTCAACAGAACAGACAGAGGCAGCAAAAGAAGCTATTCAGTGGTTTAATGAAAAATTAAACAAGGCAGTTGAAGAATTAGAGTCACATTATTCAAATTATAAAATATCTGAGGCATTAATGGTGTTGTACCGTTTGTTTTGGGATGATTTTTCATCCTGGTATCTTGAAGCAGTGAAGCCTCCATACCAGGGAACTATTTCGCCTGCAACTTTAAATGAGACCATCAACTTTTTTGATAAGTTGTTGAAATTGCTTCACCCTTTTATGCCATTTATCACTGAAGAGATATGGCATTTAATTGAAGAAAGAAAAGATGGTCAATCTATCTCTACAGAGAAGATGCCTGCTATAACAAACGTTGATGATAACAAAATTTCAGCTTTTGAAGATATCAAAGAAGTAATCACAAATGTGCGTAATGTACGTACAGAGAAAAATATTGCCCCCAAAGAACCATTGGATCTTTCTGTAAAACTTTCTGAAGATACAGATTTACCTTTCAAGAATGTGTTAATTAAGTTGGCTAATATCAGTGAGATGACAATTGTTGATGAAGGTCCTGAGAATGCAGCTTCTTTCCGTGTAAAGGCAAATGAATTTTATGTTCCGGTTGGTGATTTGATTAATGTAGAAGAAGAACTGGAAAAACTGGAAAAGGAATTGGTTTACAATAGAGGATTTTTAACTGCTGTAGAAAAGAAATTATCCAACGAGCGTTTTGTGAATAATGCGCCTGAACAGGTTGTAGCAATCGAGAAAAAGAAAAAGGCAGATGCTGAGGCAAAGATTGCTGTGATAGAAGAACAGATTAAAGCATTGAAAAAGTAAATAGAGACAACCTTCCATTGTCTGAATGAGACATGGAAGTGTTGATTTATTTCTTCAAGCCTCTTGCTTTTATTTCCTGGGGTAAAATGCAATTATAAACAAAACTGTTTACGGGAGTTTCCACTCCGTGTTTTATCCCTAATTTAACAACAGTGCCATTTTGGTATTCTATCTCCGAAGGTTTTCCTTCCCAGACATCTCTTGTTAATGAAGAGGTTGTTTTATAAGGAAACGTATCAATGAAAGAGATTGTTTTTTCTAAAAAGTCAGGTTCTATTTTTACTCCTATTTTTTGAGAGAGAAGATAAATCTCAGAAAGTAAATCAATCATCATCTTTCTTGTCTCTTTTAATTCTCTCAGTTCTCCGTATGTAGTATGAGAAACTGCTAAAAGTCCGCTAACGCATATGGCAATAAACTTTCGCCATAAATCTGCTTCAATATCTCCTGATATTTTTGATTCAATTCCTGCTGCAGTAAAAAGTTTATGAATTTCAGAAATTCGTTCGGTTTTTGATTTGTCAAGCTCACCAAAAACAATAGTAGGTTTAACACCTAAATGTTTAATTACCCCAGGGGATTCAATTTTACTGATAATTCTGCATAAGCCTCCCAAGATATTTTTTTTGTCAATTTTTTCAGAAAGTTCGTCTGCTGCCATAATTCCATTCTGCAAAGGTAAAACCAAGGTGTTGGGCTGCATGATTGTTTTAATATCAGTCCTGATTTCTTTTATCTGCCAGGCTTTTACGCCAAGGATAATTAAATCGGGTTTGTCTAAATCAGTTATTTTATCTGTTGCTTTTACATTTTCAATTTTAAAATCGCCGAGAATACTTTTGACAGTTAACCCGCTATTTCGGATTGCTTTCAGATGTTCTCCCCGGGCAATGAATGTTACATCATTTCCGGCTTGTGCTAATTTCCCTCCGAAATATCCACCTACTCCTCCTGTACCTATAATTGCTATTTTCATTTTTTGTTTTTTTCGAATGATTCTTTGATTGTAAAACTATTAAATAGTTAATTCAATTGAGACAAAAAAGTTGTTGTTTCTATCTGATAGAATGTTATCCGTGATAAATAGATTATAAATAGTTGTGCTTTTTTAAAAAAGAGTCAGAGTCTTTAATGATACGATTATAATATTCGGAAGGGCCCTTTCTGTAATAGAATATAGGATGTCCTGCATTTTCATATAATTTTAATTCGCAGGAATTGCCATTTGCTTCCATTTTCTGTTTAAACTGGCGGGCTTGTTCTAATGATAGATATGGGTCTTTTGTTCCAACTATCATTAAAGTTGGCGGAGTTGAAGAGTTTATATTGTGTAATGGTGAAATTTCAGTATACCTTTGTTTGATATATTCAGGGCCATATCCATCCGGGCCATTGTCCACAACCGGGTAATATAACAAAAGTAAATTGGGTTTTGAGCTAATTGATTTATTCTCACTAATCTCATCGAACTTATTTATAGTACCCGCAGCAGCGGCAATATGTCCCCCGGCAGAAGCTCCGGCTGCAATAATTTTATTTGTGTCGATATTGTATTTCTCGGCGTTCTCTCTTACCCACCGAATGGCAGATTTAGCATCACTAACACTTTCGAAAACGGTTGAGTTATGTACGGAGTTAATTCGATATTCTGCACTTATTGCTACTAATCCTTTTGAAGCATAATACTTACATTCTTTGTAAAATTGAAATGGAGAACCAAAAGACCAGCCTCCAGCAAAAAAGAAAATAATTGCAGGTGTTTTATCTTTAAGGTTTTTATTTTCAGGTTTGAATATATGTAGATTTAACGCTGTGCTATCTATGTTTTTATAGTTTGCAATCTCAGGGTTGAATGGTTTTGGGGTATTTTCTTTTTTTAACTCCGAATCAATTGCCAGAAACCATGTATTGGCCATTTGTTCTGCTCCTTCGTAATTTGGATGAACTTTGTCGGCATTGCAATGTATCTCCCAGTTAAAATTTGCCGCCTGATTAACTAAGGTTACAGGGAATCCATCATCTTTTAATTGTTTTATATATAGCGATATTTGTTTGTTTAATTCCGGGATGTATGAATATTTTGGTAGTTTTCCACTTGTGATAACTTGAGCAACAAAAATTTTTACATCAGGATTGATAGCAATAATTTTATTAATGATTGATTTCTGCGCAATTAGTATGCCTTCAATGGGATTCTCATCTGCAAAATGATTGTGCCCGGTATGAAGTAATACAATATCTGCTGGGTATTTCCAGTAAACACTGTCAATTATTGAATCAAGATATTCAGCATTCTTTCCACTGAACCCGGCATTCATTATACTCCCAATTGGGCACTTATGTGTGTTTGGGCCAATAAATTCTACACTATAACCAGCTTTAAAAAGTTTTCTCCAAAGTGGATATAGATAGCTTCTGTTTTTGTCGATACCTTCTGTGATAGAATCTCCTAGTCCTAATATGGTAAAATGTTTCTGGTTATTACCGTTTTTGTTTTTTTTATTTATAACAGAATATCCTTGAATTAAAAAAAAGATTAACAGGAGTGAAAGAAGAAAGTATATGCTAATAACTTTTTTTTTAATTGGTCTTATCATAGAGTAAAAAAAAGTGTCAGGATTAAATTATGAGGGGCAAATATAGTAAAATCCATGTGTTGTTCTTTTGGGTAATCAGATTCATCTGAACTTTTCTGTTTTTGATATACCTTAAATATGTAAATTTGAAAATGAACTAATTAACTTAAAAAAATGAAACTAAAACTTTTAATAACATTATTGTCTTTTGTGTTGGTTTTAAATGCACAGAATCAAGCGAATTACGATGAATCAAAAATCCCGGATTATACATTACCCGATCCATTGGTTTTGTTGAGTGGACAGAAGGTAAAAACTTCAGAAATATGGGAGCAGGAACGCCGTCCTGAAATATTAAGTTTGTTTGAAGAACAAGTTTATGGGAAAATTCCGGGAGAGTTGGATATTACCTCGTATGAAATTTTGGAAGAAAGTCAGGATGCTTTCAATGGTAAGGCAATTAGGAAACAGGTGAAACTAACTTTTGAAAAACAAGACAAAAAGTTGGATGTCAATCTACTTGTTTGTCTTCCGAAGAATGTGAAAAAAGCACCTCTTTTTTTGGCGTATAATTTTGGAGGGAATCAAACTGTTGTTGATGATAAAGAGGTGTTGGTTTCAGAAGTATGGCTTCAGAAACAAGCGAATGCTAAAGATGAAAATAAGCTGGAACCTGAGCAATCCCGTGGGAAAGGCAAAAGCAGGTGGCCTGTTGAAAAAATTATAGATGCCGGATATGGTCTTGCTACGATGTATTATGAAGAGATTGATCCTGATAAGAATGATTTCTCTGATGGTATCCATCCTTTTTTCTATACAGAAAATCAGACCAGACCAGCTGATAACGAGTGGGGAGCTATTTCTGCATGGGCATGGGGATTAACCAAAGCAATGGATTATCTCGAAAAAGATGAAGCTGTTGATAAATCAAAGATTATTGTAATGGGGCATTCCAGACTTGGAAAGACAGCTCTTTGGGCCGGTGCTCAGGATCAACGATTTGCGATGGTGATTTCAAATAATTCGGGTTGTGGAGGCGCATCTCTATCAAGAAGACGAATAGGAGAGTCAATCAGTGAAATGAATAAAAATTTTCCCCATTGGTGTTGTAAGAATTTTGATTCTTATAACAACAATGAAGATGCCTTACCTGTAGATCAACATTTATTAATAGCATTAATTGCACCCAGGCCTATTTATATTGCCAGCGCAGAAGAAGATCAATGGGCAGATCCCAAAGGTGAATTTCTTTCTGCGTTAAATGCCACACCTGTATATCACTTATATGGAAAGAAAGGTTTGGAAACGGATATTTTTCCGGATGTAAACCAACCCATTCAACATACTATTGGCTACCATGTCCGAACGGGGAAACACGATGTTACGGAATATGATTGGGAACAGTTTATAAAGTTTGCAGATTTAAATCTGAAATAGAAATTAATTTAAAAGATAAAAGATACAATAAATCATGCCCAGGTTGAAAGTAGCATGACAAAGTATAGCCCCCAACAAGGAACCAGATTTTTTTCTGCATTGATAAAACAGAACACTTACCAGAAACATGCAAATAACCCAAATTGCGCTAGGGAAAGTTAAAAATTCCCATTTGTTAGTTGTATAGATTAAACCAAAGTGAGAGATATGGGTGAAGGCAAATGCGGCACTATCGATGATAGAAGCTTTAAATTCTCCAACTGATTTTGCAAAACTGGAATGTACAATTCCCCTGAAAAATAATTCTTCTCCAATGGGACTAAAAATCATTCCTGTGCCAGCCATAATAACAAACATAATAAATTTGTTATGGGGGCTGATTCCACCAGGTATGTTGTATGATTTTCCAATATAGACATACCAGTTTTCTATTGAATTTCCATAAAGCAATGTTCCTAAATAAAAGATGAGGATACTGGAGATAACGCCGAAAAAAAGTCCAAGGAATAACCAGGATATGTTTTGTGGTCTTTGTATTCCAATGGTTTTTCTTCCGTGTTTGCTTAAAAACAAAAAAGGAGCAATGGCAGAGATGGTCATGATAAGTCCGATGGAACTATAGTTAGATGTTTTGTTGGCGTGCAAGACGAGAAAAAAACGAGGAATACAAATCAACAGGATCAGAAAAAGACCAAATTTCCAGTTGAAACTAAAAAGTTTTGTCCAGAAAGGTTTTAACTCGTTTTTCATATCATTGTTTTTATGTTAGCCATCAATAAGAAAAGAATGATACGCACCAATTATTAAGTTTTAAATATCCCGGAGATAAATTTTAATAATTCAATAGCAGGAGAACCAGAGAAACATTCTTTACAATTTGAATACATTATCAAACAGTCGGTTAAATCCGTAATCATATGAAAAACCAATCCGATCCCTATTATACGATAAGGTTTGCGAAAAAGGAGCAGTGCAACATATACAATTATTGCATAATAGGTATGCAAGGGATGAAAATTTATGCTGCACCTGTTTGCCTCAAAAATTGGACTGGCCAATAAATGATCTAAGTCTACCAGCATTGTTGCGATTAAGATAAGGTAAACCTTTTGCCAATCTCTCCGGAAGAAGATAAAAGCTATAAAAAAAGGAAAAACTAAGTGTAAAAAATAATGAATAAAAGTCTGCATTTTTAAACTTACTACTCTTTTTAGTTTATCCTGTAATATGCATCATTTTATTTAAAGAATTTACCGGTGATGCTATCAATGCTTATTTTTAAAATTCCTGTAGCTTTTAACATATTATCCGGGTATTCCTGGCCGGAAAGCTGCGGAGTGTACTTGTTTACAATCAGGTTAAGAGCCTTTATCTTGTCTTCTTTGCTGTCGAGTGTTTCTGCAGTACCAAAAATCACAATACTTTGATATTTTGTGTTTACATCGCAAGCTTTCTCATCCAGGATTAAGCCTTCCATGTTTGATACTTCAAAACATATTTTATTGTTATTCTTGATGTTTTGTAACTTCTGTCCCCGGTTTAGTCCGTGTAAAATGACGATTAAGGGAAATGTTGTTTCAATAGGTTTAGCATCTCTTATTGTTGGTGGTAGTTGAAAAGGTAATTCTGTCTTTCTCTGAAACATTGAGTCAATTTCAGAAGTAGGATACCAAAATTCTGCTTTAACCTGTCTGTTTCTTGGATTATCAAAATAATTAATTGATCGTTCTCCAACATTAAAATCCTGAGCAAAACTAAAGAATGGAATTGTTGAAAGACGTGAGACGAATTTTAATAAAAAGTTTTGGAGTATTTCAATAGCAATTGTTTTATGATTTTTTTGATAGTTTCACGTTTTGCTTTATTTAATGAGTAGTATTTGAGTTTTTTTTTGATTTGATAATCATACTCTTAGCATCCACACGAAATAGGTTTTCCCTGATTCCCTTTTTCTCCATAAGTTTGATATCCGTCTCTTTTCCACCAATCTAATCCACCGATTAACCCTTTAACCTTAAATCCCAATCTTATCATGTTTAACGCTCCTTTTGTTGATGCGTTGCAGCCAATACCATCGCAATAGGTAACGTAAAGCATTGACTTGTCTAGTCTACTTGTATTTTCTACACTCATTTCTCTATGCGGTAAGTTTATGGCATTCGGAATATGTTCAATTTGGTATGTTTCTTTTGACCGTGCATCAATCACAACGATGTTATCTTCTCGGTTTATGGCTTCATATAAATCAGCTGAATCCATCTCATATTTTAACTTTTGCTCGTAATATTCAATCTGTTTTTCCATACTATTATTTTGTAGGGTAACAGTTTATTTGCGAAGTTGTTTTTTGTACGTTACAACGTGTAGCAGTTATAAAGCATGGTAAATTGAATCATGGTATAGAAAAGCAGGAGCGGTATAACGCAGCTCGAAAAATAAATCACATTGTCGTTTGATAGCTACTAAATTTCGTTTTTTATCCTAGAAATATGTCCTAACAGCAAATTCAAATTGATTTATAAATATTTCTTTGAAACTTGATATGTTATTCTGTTCGTAGAATAACAACATAGCTTTCTTGTAATCAATAGAATCTACTGTTCTAAACGATAAAGGACAATAATTATAGTTCATTAATATTGCATTACTAACAATCCTTGCAGTTCTTTTATTTCCATCCATAAATGGTTGAATGTAAGAAATCAGAACCAATGCAAGCAGAGCCTTTTCAAAAATATTTTTCTTGGCGTTTATCACATCACATGTATTTCTCAGAGCTTCTAAAATCTGGAATTCATTATCAAGTGGTTTATAGTTTGTCCCTGAAATACCTACACGTCTTTTTCTTAAATTACGTTCTACTGCAAGTTCTTTTGTCAATATGCTATGAATATCCTCTATTCTTGAAACAATCAAAGGATTCAGGTAGTTTTCATTTTCGACAATAAAATCCAGTGCTTCTTTGTGATTAAGGAGCATAATAGCTTCCTCCTTTGTTTTTCCAGCAGCCGTCTCTTTTTCTTTTAATAATCTCTCTGTTTCTAATAATGAATATGTATTCCCTTCAATTTGAGAAGATTTCCAACTTAAATCAATAGCTAGCCTTTCTAATTCCTTTTTATACTCATTCTCTGTAAGTTCAGAAATATTGGATTTGTATTTCTTCTGAAGTTCTGCTAATTTATCTAATTCAAGTTCTGTAAACGAGTTATTATTACATAATACATCATTAATTATAGCAAAATTGAAATTTTCTTTAATCTGTCTTTCGTCTATTTCTTTCTTGTAATATTCTTCAATATCAATGGGCTGGATAAGTTCAAATGCAGGTGATAAAATATATTTTGTTCCTTTTCCTTTTCCCGATGAAGTAAGATAATTATTAGTTTTTAAAGTTGTGATAATTCTTTTGAGAGTTGCATAGCTAGCTGAAATATCTACATTATCAAAAATTTCTTTTGAAGAACATTCTCCAGTCTTCTTTATAAAATCAATTATTTGTTGTTCTCGGTTATCAAGCATTTTTTTTTCTTTTTAAGCTCACAAAAATACTCTTTTTAGCTCGAAAACTATTAATTATTGAGCTATATCGTTTTGTTGAATGAGCTAAAAATGGTAAATATATGATATGTAGGCGATTGCGGACTTTAAACTCACCAAATCATTACGATGTTGAAGCGAACAAAAAGCCTTGAATTTACTACTGTAACGCCTGCTTTATGTATAGATTGTTGGTAGTAGTTTTTAATCTTTTAGAGTAATATATTTTCTCAAATTTGAATTGAGAATATGAATTAGTTCGTCACTTTGTTTTTGTTTGGTTTCTGTAAAAACAAATCCAAAGATGGGATATTTGCATATATCTAATTTTCTTACTAAGATGGCATTTTCAAAATCATTTTCTAATGCGGTATAATCAAATTTAGCAATATCTTTTGGTGCAAATCCTGAATTATTATCTAAGACAATAAGGCTAAAAATTTTGTTTTCTTTACCTTGATAAACTTTGTCCCAATCAGGACGTTTGTTTCTGAAGTAATATTCGTAAGGATTAAGACCTGTTGAAATTCCTAATAAATCAGCTGTTGTACACCAACCTCCAAAACGAAGAGGGTTAATTTCAATGGGAGTTATTTTGCCATTATCGTCTATTCTTACCTCTGCATGAGCAGGGAAATTTTTTAGATTAAGTTGATTGCCAATTTTACTTAAGAAAATTTCCAACTCATGTTTATGCTGATTGATTATCTCTTTGGAAGTCAGATAAACTCTGTCGCTTGTATCTGTTCCTGATGAAAACAAATGATATAAAACATTTAACAGGACAACTTCCCCTTTGTCATTATGATAATAATCTATGGCATATTCTTCACCCTGTATGAAGTCTTCAATGATGAAATGAGAGGTGTCAAGTACATTTTTTGGAAAAATAGTTTCCAGGTTTTGTGGAGTTATCTCTTTTTTTGCGTTTATCCAATCGTTTTCATTTTTTATTATAAAAACACCAATACTTAAAAAACCTATCGAAGGTTTAATTACGAATGGGAATGACAAATCTTCCGTTTTGATGTTTTGTATTTTTTGTAGTTTGATTTTTTGAAACTTAAAGCCGGGGAAAATCGACTTAATCTGTTCTCTAAATGCAACTTTATCTTTGAAAATATTGATTTGTTTTGCCAATTCACTGTCTCCAAAATGATTTTCTATCCAGCTTAAGGCATTTTCTGAATTAGTGTAAATCTGTTTATGTGGATTGTTTTTAATTTGCGTAATAGCCGCTTCTTCACTAATCCAATTTAGTGTGTTATCATTTATCAATTTTTTAGCTACTTCAGTTTCAACTATAGGAAAGTTATTTTCTTTTATAGTATTGATAAGAAAATCTGAAATGTATGGTTTATCTATTATGTACATTTAAAATTGTTATGTTACTTTCAATAAGTTCAGGTTTAGTAATCAATCTAATGAATCCATTTGAATATGGCTTTATTGTATCTTTTTCATGTACTATGCTCATTGTACTATCTAAGATATTATAGTCAATAAGTTGTGATTCATTATAAAAATCCAATTCAAACATATACTTTATTGGTTTATCGTTCAAAATTATCAATGGTTTCTGGGGATAAGTAGGTTCTCTTACTATCAAATACAATAGTCCTTTATAACTTTTTATATTATTAGTAAAACCTAATGAGTCTATAATTAAAGAGTTTACAAAAAGATGTAAATCACTTTTTTCAAAAGGGATAGAGTTGAATTCTTTGTATTTATTGGTTTTAGATAAATGCCAATACTCTAAATCTATTTCTTTTTTGTTTATAGAATATCTTTTTTGCTTCAATTCAATTGAATCTCCTTGTAACTGCTCAAATATGATAGAATCATTCTCAATTTTATATCTTCCTTTTGTTTTAACATGGTCAAACCATGTCATTATATGAAAAGTGTAATCATTATTTTCTTTCAATTCAAGAATTGCATATCTATAGAATACTTGTTCATCATAGATACCACAGATTTTGCAGTCTTGAGAATATGAAGAGACTGTAAAAGTCAATAATCCTATTAAAATGATGAACCTCATGAGTTGTATGTTCTTTCAATAGCTACCAACTTGTTTATATAAGAATAAAACATACCATATGGGGTTATAAAAGGAATGTTTTCTGCTTTTTCCATCCAGTTATATTTAGGTTATCAAAATTGTTTTAATTAGTTATGCGTAAACTTATAAAATCAATAGCTAATTAACTAGTAATTAGTGGGGAAACTGACTCGAAAAAACATGCTGTTTATTTTCATCTTATCATAAAAAATTAGCTCTTATGTGTATGCAGCGCAATATAAAGGCTGGGATGCAGGGTAGTTGGCATGAGGTAAAAAATAAGATAAATCGGATAGAATTTTCTATGATAGACAAGGGTCTAAAAAACGGACAGCATCGTTTTCAAAAACCGACACGTGCATTTTCAAAAACCCTCATGGGCATTTTTGAAAATCGTCATGTGCATTTTTAAAAATGGACGTGTCCGTTTTTAATAACACACAGGTGTATTTTGTTTTTTGTGCAAAAGCAAAATATAATTTCCTTATATACAGTATAATTATTGCTCAAGAATTATTTTATTTTTAGAGAGTTCATGATTTCTTTAGCGATTGGCGTCCATTCGTCAATGCTCTTTTTCGTACAATTAAATGTACAAAGTAGTAATTTGCCATCTAAGTCAGTAAAGAACATTAAATTATAAATTTCGGTGTCAATAGCAGGGGTTACTAATTCAAGAAATCCAACTTCTTTTCCATTAATGGTCTTAACACCACTATCTATCCATTCTGCCGAGGGATATATATTTTTGAATGTCTGTACAAAATTGTCTTTATAGGCAGGAATCATTTTTTGATTTGCCTGATTTTGGATCAGGTTTAAGGCAACATTTATTCCGCCCGATTCATTTGAAAACACTAACGTTGGTCTTCTCTCTGACGGATACTTCAGTTTCATTAATTCTTCAGACATTATATTGAAGTCCTTTGGTACTTTAAGCTCAACTTTACCATTGAGTAGCGATTTCGTTTCCAAATCGATTGTGGTAGTAAATCCGGTTGTTAAAACGATTGTTAGAATAGTTAGGCCTATTGTTTTGATTTTATTCATCGTTTTTGTTTTTAGTTGGTGTTAATGTTTTGCAGTTATAAAGCGGAGTAAACATGCGAGCTGTTTAAGTATCAGGTTGTAATAGAGGAGGAGAGAAGTAATGTAGCATGTATATTCTATTTTTTGCGATGTTTGATAGGTACAGTTGTAGGCTGGTATTTCTGCAATTTTTTGTCCTAATGTATCATGTTAATTGATGGAATTTATGTCAAAATCACTTTTTGTAATATTTATATTATTGAGAATATTAGATTTAATATTTTCTAACATATTTTCATATTCAATTTTAGTAAGGAGAATATATAATAATGAAAATATAATTAATAAACTAAAGAATCCAGCATCGCCAAATTCAGAAGCAACTGAAGATGAAAAGACAAGAATAATAATTAAAAAAAATAATATGCTAGAAAAACCAATAGAAGATTTCATCTCAATTTTTTTTTCATGTAAACTCTCAATAAAATAGAACCGTGTTATTATATCAGGTCGAAATTGAATGAATTGATGTCTATATTTTGAGATCCAAAATCCATATGAAGTCCAGTTTCCAACAAATAGTTTTCCAGTAATTCCAGTATAACTTTGTCTAAACATTAATTCAGGATTAATATTGGTTTTACAAGTATTTTCTTTAATTCGCTCAGTAATTATAGAAATACCATCTTCATCAGTCCAAAATACTTTTTTATTTATTCTTATCATGACTTATATATTAAGTGTGTTGTTTTGTAGTTATTATGCTTGCCAACAACGTTTAATAATATGAAACAGTTGTTTTTTTGCGTATTAGTATCTACCGAGGAAAACGCTGATGCAAGAACCAATGCTCCACAAACCAATGAAAACCAATTGTTCTATATTGTGTGTTGTACAAGGTGTATTATTCAAATAAGTCTTTTATAGTTTTCATCGGAAGAAACATTTTTCCACTGTCAGGTAATTTTATAAATCCATATTTATCATAGAATCTTACAGCTTCTTTATCTAATGGGTCAACAATTACAGCAAAAGCCCCTAATGTATCAGAGGTATCATAACATCTTTTTAAGGAATCAATTAATAACATTTTACCTATACCTTTTCCTTGAAAATCTTTATCAATTGCTAATCTGCCTAAAAGTATTGTTGGAATCGATAAATATGATTTTGGCAATTTCTTTTTGAATGAATCTGGAATCAAATTATGTGAGATGCTATTGCTTGAAAGCGTATAATATCCAGAGATCTTTTTAGTTTCTTTATCTACTAATACAAAACAAGCAGAAAGTTTTCTTTTTACATCTTGATTAGCTTGTTTCAAAAAATAATTATCTAACAAATCTTTACCGCATGAGAAATTTTCCTTATTGTGCTTTGAATTAAGTGGGTCGGTTAAATAACTCATTTAGAAGTCAATTTGTTGTATTCATCTTTTGCAGAAAGCAAATCACTATTTGGATTTGGAGAGTTAACCAAAGAATCAAAAAATATTTCTTTGTCTTTTTGTGAGGCAATTATTTGTTCTCTTTCCTCAATAATCTCTTTTGCTTTGTTTTGGACAGTTACAATTACAAAATCAGTAAGATTTCTGTATCCACCCAATATAGCAGCTTTCTCAAAAAACTGTTTTTGCTCTAAAGGCAATCTTGTGTCAAATCTCGCCTTATCTTGTTTTTGTGCTCCCATAATTATAATCTTTAATGTAAAAGTACGGGGATATTCCGTATAAAACAAAAAATCGTACGGAAATATGCAGTACGATTTTTTGGTGTGAGCATTGTTTTAATTAATCTATTCTTTTGTTTCCATTAAATCTTGCAGTAAAATGATGTTTTCGTTATTCGGGTATTTACTCACTAAATAATTCAAAGATCGGTGAGCAGATATACAGTAGTGATTGTTTTCTACACAATTTAAGACCAAAGATTTGGTATATAGATAAAGTGCATTAAAATCTTTTGGTTTTATTTCATAGGCATTATAAAAATTTTCTTCTGCTTTTTTATAATCCTTTTTGTTTAAATATTTTGAGCCATTTTTAATAAGCGATAGGTATAGAGAATCTGTTGCTGCTTTTTTCTCATAATACTCTTTTTTTTGTTGTGACATTTTAGGCTTTAAAGTGCTATTACCAAATTCTCAATGTGCATTTTATTAGAGATTGCTTCTTTGTGGCGAATGATTGTTCCATGGTCGTAAGCGATTTTTTATAGTCAGAAATGATTGTGAAAAGGAAAAAGAATACAATCAGTTTTTTCTGGGATTGCATTTTATGTTATTTGCCGATAGAAAAATAATGTTTGCCGATTTTTCATTTTTATTGAAATAGGGTATAAATACTTTTATAGAAAAAATAAAAGCATGAAAAATTTAAAATCAAGAATTCCGGAAAGTGGAGCAATTGAAAATTCATCTGAAATGTCGATGAAAGAATATAGCGAATTGATGAAAAAAATGCTCGGTAAACAATACGATTCTTTTGCTGATAATGTAATAAACAAAGTTGAACCAAAACAGGATTCAAAAGTTCTTGAAATTGGGCCTGGTCCGGGATGGAGTGGGATTAGTTTGTTAAAGAAAAGGCCGGATTTGTATTTGGATGCAATTGAACCTTCTTTAGATATGGTTGAGGTTGCCTTTGATAATGCAAGAGCAGAAGGCTTAGACAGCAGAACTCAATATTTTGTAGGAGTGGGTGAGGAGATGATAGGTGTTTCCGATAGCCACTATGATTTGGTTATCTCCAGGGAATCGCTACATCATTGGATAGAGCCAGAAAAAGTATTTAAAGAAATATCCAGAATATTAAAGCCCAACGGTAAAATCTGTATTTATGATCATCGCAGGGACTTAAGTTTTATGGGAAGAGTAATTGTTTATGTATTTGGAACTTTTCTGGCAGGGAAAATGGCCAAGTATTGGAAAACTTCAATTGCTGCAAGTTATACCCAGGAAGAGATTAGAGAAAAGCTGGATGCAATGGGTTTGCGCGACTGGAAAGTTGAAAGCGACCTAATGGATATAGTGATATATAAAAACTAAAAAATTAAGAAGGCTTAAATACGAGACGGTAGGTATAGAATTAATCTTGAAAAGAATGGGTTCCAATATTTTTACTTTTTTCGGATAAAATGATTCTGTACAATTTTATCTAAATGGATTTTTGTATCAATACATTCAAATTCTAATCTCTCGGTGAGTCCTGTAAATAATGGAATTCCTTCTCCTAAAAGATATGGAATGATGGTTATAATCATTTCGTCGATTAAGTCTTCTTTCAGGAAACTCTGGATAGTTTTTCCTCCATCAATATAAAGGTTGTGGAATCCTCTTTTGTGTAAGGTATCAAGAATGCTTTTTAAAGAACCTTTTATAAGTTCTGCCTTACCTTTATATTGTTTAGATATGCTTTTTTACTAGTGCTTAAAACAAATACAGGTTTTTGGTAAGGCCAGTCTATATCAAAACTGCTTACCAAATATAATAACTACAGAGAATTAATTTTGTTTCTTGCAATTCTAAATCCAAGATCGTCAATTTTGAATTTTGTAGGGTGACTTCGTCGTCGCACAGTTGCCATGATGCTTCTTTCTTCATCACTCCATCCGCCTCCCCGAAATATGCGATATGCACCATATATTTCGGTGTCGTACAGGTCAGAACACCATTCCCAAACGTTTCCTAACATATCGTAGAGTCCCCATGCATTGGGCTTTTTTAATCCAACGTCTTGTGTGTGATGTCCCGAATTATTTTTATACCATGCAATTTGATCCAAGTCATCATATCGGATTCCTGTTGTTCCGGCCTTACAGGCATATTGCCATTCTGCTTCAGTGGGCAGTCGAAATCCATTTGCTTTTTTCTCGAAAATTATTTCTTCGTCTTTTTTTAACGTATAGCATTTTTCTAAACCTACTTTTGCCGATAAGGCATTACAAAACATGGCCGCTTCTATCCAGTTAACTGTTTCAACAGGTCTTTTTTCTCCCTTAAAAGTGCTGGGATTCTCTTTTGTTACCTGGTAATATAAATCCTGGGTAACCGGGTATTTTGATAGAAAAAAAGCATCCAGCTGAACAGTCCAATTCTGTTGGGTTCTGTCATCTCTCAGGTTAACTTCTCCGTCCGGTATTTCTAGTAATAAATTTTTTAAAGATAAATCTAAGGTTCCCTCTGCTCTTTCTTTCTTCATTCGATTATTTATTTCTTTTGTTTGTATTTCAAAACATCAAAGGTAATCTGTTTGAATATATTACATTTTATGTTGTCAAATCAATATTTTAGATTTGACAACATTTTATTTATTACCTAAAATCCGTAGGGGAAAGTCATAAACCGCAGAGAACGCAGGGGTACGCCGAGGTAACTTCACTCAAATGGGTGAAACAAAATTAACTTTGTTGAACTCGTCCTTTGTCCTCGGTTAGCGATAATCCGCTTAATTAGCGGTTTTAAAAATTTAAGGTATTATAGAAAGTTTAGCTTGTCAAATTTTAATGTAAATCTTTTTCTTATTCAGCCACCATCCAACACTCCAGCACAACATTAAATATACGATTGCAGTAACTAACGAACCAAAAGATCCGGGAAATATTTGCTGGAATATCTGTTCACTAACCCATTCGAAAGCATTTTGATTCGCATTAACCGGAATAATTAATAGGATTATAAAAATAACTTCAGAGAACAAATAAATAAATAATGGATTTTTACCAAACGTATCGAAAAACTTCACTCCAAAATTTATTTTTCTTAATTCAATGGCATACACTAATATAGCCATAATTGAAAGGTCTAAACCAACAGTGTAAAGTACAAATGGACTTGTCCAGAGTTTCTTGGAAATAGGGAAAATTAGGTTCCACCATTGTGCTAAAACAACCATTAGAAAACCAATCATAAGGAGTACAGCAATGCCTTCAAACGATTTGCCTTTTTTCTGAATAAATTTCCCTGCAAGAAAGCCCCCTAATACATTTACAATTGCTGGTAATGTGCTTAGTATACCTTCTGGATCGAATGGAATAACATCTCCTTTATAAACATGATTGATGCCAAGAACAAAAAAATCAAGACGAGTACCGGCATTACTTCCTATTTCAAGTTCAGCTCCTGGAGTGCCAAATAAATAAAGGATAGCCCAGTAACCAAGTAACATAAAAAGGGAAATTATTACGGCTGTTTTTTCTGAAAGATAGTAAACAATTATTGCTGCGAAAAAGTAACAAAGAGCTATTCGTTGAAGAACGCCCATTATCCTGGTTTCTGCAATTGGTTTAAAGATAATTTCACCTGCTTCACCTTCTTTGAAAAAAGGAAACCAGTACATTAAGTATCCAAGAAGAAAAATAATTACAGTACGCTTTATTATTTTAAACCAGACCTGCTTTTGACTCATGCTTTCCATTTTTCGCATAGAGAAACTCATTGAATTTCCTACAGCAAATAAAAAGGATGGAAATACAAGATCTGCCAAGGTAAATCCAAACCACTTAGCATGAGCTAGGTAGTCATAAATCTCAGCACCTGTCCCAGGCGTGTTAACGACAATCATTAACGCAATTGTTAATCCCCGAAATACATCGAGCGATAAAAAACGTTCAGATTTTGGTTTAAAAGTAGTTTCCATATTAATAATTGTAAATAATAGTTAGTTAAATTTTGTTAGTAGGATAATGTTCAAATATAAAAAAACTATCCCATCAACTCAGAAAAATATTTGTAAAACAAGGGGACAGTTTCCAAACCTTTGTAGAAATTCTCCAATGGAAAATTTTCATTGGGTGAATGGATGGCATCCGATTCTAAGCCAAATCCCATTAAAATTGTTTTGATTCCTAATATTTCTTCAAAAGCAGAAACAATAGGGATACTTCCCCCGCTCCGTGTTGGAACAGGTTTTATACCAAATGATTTTTCCATAGCCAGGCTTGCAGCTTTGTATGCAACCGAATCTAGTGGGGAAACATATCCTTTGCCACTGTGTAAGGGTGCAACTTTTACTTGTACTCCTTTTGGTTTAATAGATTCAACATAGTCAATAAATAGTTTATCTATGGTTATTGGATCCTGGTTCGGAACCAGGCGCATGGAAACTTTTGCATATGCTTTGGATGGTAAAACAGTTTTAGCCCCATCTCCGGAAAAGCCGCCCCATATTCCGCATACATCCAACGAAGGTCTGATTCCTGTACGTTCCATTGTCGTGTAACCATCTTCTCCTACACCTATTGGGATTCCTAATGATTTGTTATAAGCATCAACATCGAATGGGGCACGGGCCAGTTCATTTCGTTCTGTTTCATCAATAAATAAAACATCATCATAAAAACCGGGGATGGTAATCCTGTTTTTATCGTCAATTAATTTGTTTATTAGTTCTGCCAGTTTGTTGATTGGATTTGCAACAGCACCTCCAAATAAACCGCTATGTAAATCCCGGTTTGGACCTGTAACTTCAATGTCATAATACGTTATGCCGCGTAATCCAACAGTTATGGAGGGTTTATCGAGTCCTAGCAGTGTGGTGTCTGAGACAAGGATAATATCTGCTTTTAATAATTCTTTGTTTTTCTTACAAAATTCAGGGAGGCTGGGAGAACCGATTTCTTCTTCACCTTCAATCAGAAACTTTACGTTGCATTTAAGGTTGTTTGTTTTTGCCAATGCTTCAAAAGATTTAAGCTGAATAAAAAATTGACCTTTGTCGTCATCAGCACCGCGGGCGAAAATTTTACCATCACGAATTTCGGGTTTAAACGGATCAGATACCCATAGTTCCAGTGGTTCTGCCGGCTGTACATCATAATGACCATAAATTAATATGGTTGGATATTTTTCGTCAACTATCTTTTCTCCGGTAACAACAGGATTGCCTGCTGTTTGTCGTACCTCAGCACTATCTGCTCCAGATGATAGCAACAGCTCTTTTACTGCATTGGCAGTTTTAACCATTGATTCTTTATGTTTTGGGTCTGAACTTATTGATGGGATTGATATCAATTGAAAAAGTTCTTCCAGGAATCTCTCCTTATGTGTTTCGATGTAAGCATTTATTGTTGACATAATCTTAGGTATTTTATGAATAAATATACGGTATTCTCGTCAAAAAGAGGAATCACTCTTCAAAGTTTAAAATTGTATTCCACTTAATAAAAGAGAAATCAAAATGAAATGTTTTTGTTCACGAGTTATTTGCCTCATGGTTCCGGTAACTTGCAACCAACAACTAGATAAGGAGTGTGAAATAGCTGTTTGTCTTAGGTTGATTTAATCTAAAAAAAATGCCTCTTGTTAAACCTTTTTCATTTTCATCCATCAAATGGGTATTAATAGAAAAATATATGTTGAACATAAAAAAACAAAAGATATGAAAAAGTTAGTTGTTGTATTTATAGGAATAATAGCTTTGGGTTTAACATCCACTTTAAAAGCCCAAACAGCAACACCACGTGTTACATCAAGACAAATTAAGCAGCAGGAAAGAATCCATGAAGGCGTTGTTTCAGGTGATTTAACCAGAAAAGAGGCCGCTGCATTACAGGTGCAACAGGCAAGTGTTCGCAGACACAAAAGAGCAGTAAAGGCTGATGGTGTTGTTACTCCAAGAGAAAGGAGGAGTTTAAGACGTCATCAAAACAGGGCAAGTCGCAATATTGAATATCAAAAACACGATGCTGAGCAGAGGTTGTATTGATAGTAGTTTAATGAAATACTAGGTTTAGATTCTCCAAGGTTACAAAGTCTTGGAGAATTTATTGCTGACCTGACAGAGTTGAAAACCTGTCAGAGTCAGTCCTGAAAAACATTTTAATTCCTAAATGTTGTAAAAATTTCAATTAGTTTTTCCTCCGGAATCATTCCTCGCTTGTCTTTTTTCATTTCTTCCAAAACCTGTTCAACAGCCATTGGTCTTAATCCAAACCGTAAACCGGCAGAACGAACAAAATCTAATTCTTAGTTTTTCTTGCATATTTTAATTTTAGAATCATTTAATCGCTAATGTATACTTTTTCGGATGAAAAGAAAAAATAACCTATACATTATGCTATGACTGGTTCTCATACTTTCTTTTAAAACTTGTTAATATTAATTCTGAACCTTCTTTCTTGTTCTTATGGTTATCACATATTTTTGTAAGTCATTTAAATTTAAAAGTTTTGGCAAAAGCAGGAAAAGAAGTAGAAACCCCTTTAATGAAGCAGTATAACGACATCAAGGCGAAACATCCTGATGCGATATTACTATTTCGGGTAGGTGATTTTTATGAGACATTTAGTGTTGATGCAGTTAAAACATCAGAGATTCTGGGAATAACTTTAACGAAAAGGGCAAATGGTTCAGCCTCTTATGTTGATCTCGCGGGATTTCCTTTTCATGCACTTGACACCTATTTGCCAAAATTAGTGCGTGCCGGTCAACGTGTTGCAATATGTGAGCAGTTGGAAGATCCAAAGCTTACAAAAACAATTGTTAAACGGGGAATTACAGAGCTGGTTACTCCCGGTGTATCACTTAACGACAATGTGCTGGAACACAAGGAAAATAATTTTCTGGCTTCTGTACATATTGAGAAAGATCGTGCAGGAGTTGCTTTTATCGATATTTCAACCGGTGAATTTTTAACAGCAGAAGGAAATTTTGAGTACATAGATAAGCTGTTGAATTCTTTTAAGCCAAAAGAAGTTCTTTATGAACGAAGCAAACACTCTTTGTTTGTTCAGTTTTTTGGAGATAAATTCTATACCTATAAATTAGATGATTGGATGTTTACAGAACAATCATCTGAGGAAAGACTTTTAAAGCATTTTCAAACGTCATCGCTAAAAGGATTTGGAGTGCAAAGTTTACGCTATGGCATTATTGCTGCCGGAGCTGCATTGCAATATCTGGATATAACTCAGCACACGAGCATTAAACATATAACTAAAGTTTCCCGGATTGAAGAAGACCATTATGTGTGGCTCGACAAATTTACAATTCGTAATCTGGAGCTTTTTCAGCCTTTGCATGAAAGCGGAAAAACATTGATTGATGTTCTCGATCGAACTATTTCACCAATGGGTTCCAGGTTAATGAAGCGATGGATTGCTTTGCCTCTAAAAAATGTTCAGCAAATTGAGGAAAGATTGGCTGTTGTAGAGTATTATATAGAACAAGCTGAACAGCGGGAGCAGTTAGAAGAACAGGTTCATTTTATAGGAGATCTTGAACGTATTGTCTCAAAAGTTGCAGTAGGTCGTGTAAGTCCAAGGGAAGTGCTTCAGTTAAAGAATGCACTTGCAGCTCTTGTTTTAATTAAGTCTTTTTGTGAGAATACACCTATCTCTGCAGTAAAACGTCTTGCAGAACAAATTAATATTTGTGCTTCAATTCGAGAAAGAATAGAAAAGGAGTTGAAAGCCGATCCTCCAACCAATATCAACAAAGGGAATGTTATTGCTGATGGCGTTTCTGAGGAACTTGATGAGTATCGAAAGATATTGTATTCCGGTAAAGATTATATCAATCAACTGCAGGAGAGAGAAAGTGAACGGACAGGAATTCCCTCGTTAAAAGTTGGTTTTAACAACGTTTTTGGATATTACATTGAAGTAAGAAATACGCATAAAGAAAAAGTTCCTGATGATTGGATTAGAAAGCAAACATTGGTTAGTGCAGAGCGATATATTACCCAGGAACTGAAATCTTATGAAGATAAAGTTTTGGGTGCAGAGGAAAAAATTCTGGCCTTGGAAACAAGACTGTTTAATGAGCTTATTACAAGTATATTTGAATTTATTCCTGCTATTCAGCTAAATGCTTCAATTGTAGCAAAGCTCGATTGTCTGATTGCTTTTTCAAATGTTTCCATTGAAAATAAATATGCCCGGCCATTGGTTGATGAATCAGATTTAATTAAAATAAAAGATGGGCGACATCCTGTTATTGAAAAACAATTACCCATTGATGAAGAATATATTTCTAATGATATAAACCTCGACAATAAAAAGCAACAGATAATAATGATTACCGGACCTAATATGTCTGGTAAGTCAGCTTTGTTAAGGCAAACAGCTCTTATTGCGTTGATGGCGCAGAGTGGATGTTTTGTGCCTGCTGAAAGTGCAATTATAGGTTATGTCGATAAAATTTTTACCCGGGTAGGGGCTTCCGATAATATTTCACTGGGGGAATCAACATTTATGGTTGAGATGAATGAAGCTGCCAGTATCTTAAATAATATCTCAGACAGAAGCCTTATTCTTTTGGATGAGATTGGCAGGGGAACAAGTACATACGATGGTATTTCTATTGCCTGGGCTATGGCAGAATATATCCATGAACATCCTGCGGCAAAAGCAAAAACGCTGTTTGCTACGCATTATCACGAGTTGAATGAGATGGAGACTAGTTATAAGCGGATTAAAAACTATAATGTTTCTGTAAAAGAACTTGAGGATAAAGTTATTTTTCTAAGGAAATTAGTAAGGGGAGGGAGTGAGCATAGTTTTGGGATTCATGTCGCACGAATGGCCGGAATGCCCAAAAGTGTTGTGAGCAGGGCAAATGAGATTCTTGCGGAACTTGAAAAATCGCATCAACGAAATGAATTGAAAAAGCCTGTTGCAGGCATTGCGCAACATCGTACAGGATATCAAACCAGTATTTTTCAGTTAGAAGATCCAGTGTTAAAACAAATCAGAGATGAGATTGCTAACTTGAATATCAATAACCTGACACCTATTGAGGCCTTGAATAAACTGAATGATATAAAAAGGATTACCGGACTTTAATAACAATTTTTTTGTTCAGGTTTTGTATAATTAAAAAAACGTTTATCTTTGCACCGCTGTAACACAAAGGTTAGTTCTTAATTAATCAAAAAGTGGTGCAACAACTGCGAAAATAGCTCAGTTGGTAGAGCACGACCTTGCCAAGGTCGGGGTCGCGGGTTCGAGTCCCGTTTTTCGCTCAAGAGAAAAGTTCCCGATAGATTCGGGTTTTTTTATCTGACAAAATTCCGCCCGGATGGTGGAATTGGTAGACACGCAGGACTTAAAATCCTGTGACCATTGCGGTTGTGTGGGTTCAAGTCCCACTCCGGGTACGGAAAACCTCGTCGAAAGACGAGGTTTTTTGTTTTTAATACCAAATAAAAGTCTAAAATTACTTTCAATTCTCTGCTTAATTTCTTATATTTAATAAGTTAACACTAAAAAAGGCCGTCATGATACTAACTGTTACACTCAATCCGGCCATTGATAAAATCCTAATTCTGGATTCATTTAATATGCATAAGCTACATCGTTTGAATCCTGATGAAAAAAGCTATGTGGTAGCTGGAGGAAAAGGGATTAATATTGCACAAACATTAAGTAAGCTTGGGAACAAAGTTATTGCAACAGGCTTTGCCGGGGGGCACTCAGGTCACCTTCTTTGTGATGCAATGCGCCAGTTAGGGATAACAACAAGTTTTGTGTTTACAAATGATAGTACACGTACCAATATTTCAATATTGGCCCTCAATAATGAGACACTCACTCAGATTAATGATTTTGGCCAGGATATTCCCGAGGAAGATATAAGATTTTTTATAGAAAATTATGAGAAATTACTTACCCGGGTAGAATATGTTGTAATTGCTGGTTCACTGCCACTTGGTGTATCTCCTGAGATTTATCCCGAATTAATTAGCATGGCTAACAAGCAAAATAAAAAAGTGGTTGTTCATACCGTTCCTCAACATATGGAGATAATTATGGAAGAACAACCTTTTTTGATAAGTCCTGACATGCGATCAAATCATGAATTATTTGGAAAGACAATAGACGGTGTGGAACAATTTCTCGAAACAGGAAAAAGTATTGTTGATAAATGCAGAAATACTGAGTTTGTAATATTTACGCATCGCCTTGAAAATGTTGTGGCAGTAACAAAAAAGAAAGGTTATGTAATGAGGCCTAAAGAACTCAGGATTGTTAATATGCTTGGTTATGGAGATTCATATTTAGCTGGTTTTATTCATGCTTTTAAAGAGAAAAATGATTATAAAGATATTCTGAAATATGCATCGGCAGCCGGTTTGACGAATGTTGAGGATTTGTATAAAGAAATTAAGGATGTAAATACGATTGATAAAAATTTGACTCGAATTAATATTGAAGAAATAAACTTCTAAATGATTATTAATTATTGAACTCTTTTTGTGTTGAGTTAATCATAACATAATCAATGAAATGAAGAAAGTTCGCGACTATATTTACAAAGATATCTCATCAGTAAGTGAAAATTCGAGCTTAAGAAGGGTTATTAACACGATGAAACTGCATCGCACAAGTGTTGTGCCTGTTGTAAATAAATTATGTGAATACCAGGGGTGTATCAGTGAACAAGGGATATTGCATGCTGCTATACCTGCGTACATGAAAACCATGAAAGACACCTCTTTTATGGCTCAGCTCGATCAAATAACCATTCATCTGAAGAAGATACTCGATCAAAAGGTTAAAGAATATATGAATAGAGAATATCCTTATGTCTCACCCGAAGATACAATGTCTTATGCTGCGGATTTGTTATATAGGCAGAAACAGACAATACTGCCGGTAGTAGAAAATAAAAAATTGATTGGGCTCATAACACGGATAGAAATATTATCCGTTTCTTTAAATAAATAAGAATCAGTAAAAACCACATAACTGAATGCTTGTATTTATTGCAAATAATGTTAATGCTTTTCAAATAATTGTTACACTTGTTGTTTTTGTTACTACCCTGACAATTATTACGAGTGAAAAATTGCCAAATGCCATAGCAGCAATGATTGGCGCATTCTTAGTTGTGGCATTTCATATTATATCTCAGGAAGAAGCAGTTTCTGCCATTGATTTTGATACGATAGGTTTGCTTTGTGGGATGATGATTATTGTTTCTATAATGCGGCAATCCGGGTTATTTGAGTATGTGGCAATAAAAGGGATAAAAATTACAGGAGGAAATCCCTGGCGGATACTGGTGGTACTTTCTATTGTAACTGCAGTGCTTTCAGCTTTTCTGGATAATGTTACAACTGTACTAATTATCGTGCCTCTTACTTTTGCTGTGGCAGATACACTTAAATTTAATCCTTTGCCTGTTTTAATTTCTGAAATTTTATTTTCAAATATAGGAGGAACAGCAACTCTTATTGGCGATCCTCCTAATATTATGATAGGAGGGGCTACACATTTGGAATTTATGGATTTTATCAATGTAAATTTACCTGTTGTTTTAATTGTTTCAGTGGTTACTTTTTTGCTGTTAAGGCTCATTTATTATAAAAAACTTAATTCACTAAAAGTTGATAAGGAGAAAATAAATGCATTTGATGAATCAAGGGCAATTAAGAATAAGCGGTTTTTTATCAAAAATATTATTGTTTTTACATTGGTAATAATAGCTTTTATAACTCATCATTTTCATGGGGTAAGTCTCGCTTCTGTTGCTCTTGGCGGGGGGTTTATACTAATGATGCTCACAGATCGGGATCCTGAAAAAATATTAAAAGAGGTTGAATGGCCTACCTTGTTTTTCTTTATAGGCTTGTTTGTCATTGTTGGGGCTTTAGAGCAAACTGGTATTATCAACTTTGTAGCCCACAAACTTCTTGAAATAACAAAAGGGGAGATAGCTATTGCAACTCAACTGGTTTTATGGGTTTCTGCCATGTGTACTACATTCCTAAATAGTATACCTTATACCGCTACAATGATTTCAATTATTGAAAACATTGGGGCTTCAATAGGCGGGGATTATGAGCAACTGTGGTGGGCCCTTTCTTTGGGGGCTTGTTTAGGAGGAAATGGCACAACGATAGGTGCCGCGGCAAATATTATTGTAGCAGGATTTTCACAGAGAACAGATTATCCCATTAAATTTTTAGATTATTTAAAGATTGGCCTTCCTATTATGCTGGTTTCTATTGTTATGGCCTCTATTTATTTGTATGTGCGTTATACAGTCTTTTAAAAAAAAGAAAAATTTTGAAATTTATTTATTTAGATCGATGAAGTTGTTTCTGCACTACTCCACATTCTTGCTACAGTTTATGAATTATAGCTTCGCACATCTTAGCAAAAGTTAAAATGGAGCCTCATCATCAAATGATGTATTCTGACTTAAATCAAAATTATCATTAAAAGCTGGTGGTGGAGGTGGTGCCTCAGTTGGGAGAGACGTGTCTTCATTCATTTTTGAGCTATATGTAACAATATTTTGAGAATTATCATCCAAAGGAACAATACCATCACCGTCCAAATCAGAGAATTTAGCAAATTCAGCTTCAAACTTAAGTCGAACATCGTCAAGGCCGCCGTTCCTGTGCTTAGCTATAATAATTTCAGCAAGGCCAATTAAGGAGTTCCCTTCTTCATCTTCAAGGAAGCCATATTTCTCTGGGCGGTGAATAAATAATACCATGTCAGCATCCTGCTCAATAGCTCCCGATTCACGAAGGTCAGATAGCTGAGGCCTTTTGTTTCCTGAACGCATTTCAACAGAACGGTTTAGCTGGCTCAGTGCAATAACAGGAACATTTAATTCTTTTGCCAAAATTTTTAATGAACGTGATATTGTACTTACCTCTTGTTCCCTGTTTCCGCGAGTCTCCGGCGGTCCGGCCATGAGTTGAAGGTAGTCGATAATGATCATGTCAATATCGTATTGTCTTTTTAACCTTCTACATTTAGCACGGAGTTCAAATATTGAAATACCCGGGGTGTCGTCGATATATATCGGAGAGTCGACCAAATCTTTAATTTTGGTTTCCAGTTGTTGCCATTCATAATCTTCAAGTCTACCGGTCCTGATTTTATCAGAAGATAACTGTGTCTCTCCTACAATTAAACGATTAACCAATTGTACCGATGACATCTCAAGAGAGAAAATAGCTACTCCTCTTTTATGTTCGACAGCCATATTTCGGGTCATAGAAAGAACGAAAGCTGTTTTACCCATAGAAGGACGAGCAGCAATGATAATTAAATCGGAACGCTGCCATCCGTTTGTTATACGATCCATCTTTGTGTAACCTGAAGGAACGCCACTAAGGTGACTTTCATTTTTTCCAGCTTGTTCAATCTGGCGTAACGCCTCTTTAATAACAGCATTGATTTTTGCTGATTCTTTTTTTATGTTTCCTTCGGCAATTTTAAATAAAGCTGCTTCCGAATAATCAAGAAGATCGTCAACATCAACCGTGTTGTCAAATGCTTTTTCCTGTATATCAGAAGAAGCACGTATCAGCTCCCTTTGTATGAATTTTTGTGCTATAATTTTAGCATGGTATTCAACATGGGCAGCAGAAACAACCCTACTGGTGAGTTGAGTGAGGTAAAGCGGGCCTCCAACTTCGTCGAGAAGGCCTTTTGATCGTAGCTCTTCTGTAACAGTATAGAGGTCGATGGCTTTTTGCTGGCTTGACAGATCTGCGCAAGCCTGAAATATTTTTTGATGCGCATCTTTATAGAATGATTCTGGTTTTAGAATGTCCAAAATTTCTATAATGGCATCTTTTTCCAGCATTACTGCGCCAATTACAGCTTCTTCAATATCAACAGCCTGAGGAGGAACCTTTCCATATTCCAGGTTCATCATCTTCATCTGAGCATTTTGTGATACATTTTTTAAAGCCATAACAATTTGTTTATTTTGGCCACAAAAATAAATAATCCATTTTGTTGAAGAAGAAAATTAGAGACTTACTTTCTTTTAATTAATCAACAAAACATGTTAGAAACTTTTTTGATTGTTAGTTTGTTTATTTTCAGTGAAATGTAATTTTGAAAGATTTAAAAATATTATATTTATAAACATGTTATTTTTCCCAAATGCAAAAATAAATATCGGGCTGGATATTTTGCGGAAACGTGAAGATGGGTTCCATGATTTAGAGACAGTCTTTTATCCTGTGCCCTTGAAAGATGCTTTAGAAGTTGTTAGAAATGAGTCAAATGACATTTCTTTTAAACAGACAGGTCTAACTGTTGATTCAGAAAAAGGCGATAACTTATGTGAAAAAGCACTGGCATTATTAAAAAAAGAACATGAATTACCAGGTTTAAAGATGCACCTCCACAAAACAATCCCAATGGGAGCAGGACTTGGTGGTGGTTCGTCCGATGCATCTTTTTCATTAATTGCAGCTAATAAGTTATTTAACCTCGGATTAGATAAAGAGCAATTAAAAAGTTATGCGGCTTTGCTCGGGAGTGATTGTCCTTTTTTTATTGAAAACACACCCATGCTTGCAGAAGGGAGAGGGGAGATACTAAAAAATATCAATCTTTCATTAAAAGGATATTTTCTTGTGCTGGTCCATCCTTCAGTCCATATTAGCACACCAAAGGCTTATGGCATGATAACCCCATTAATACCTGAAATTTCATTATCAGAGCGAATTAAACAGCCAATTGAAAATTGGAAGGATGTTTTAAAAAATGACTTTGAAGAGCCAATTTTTAAAGAGTTCAAAGAATTAAAAAAAATAAAGGAAACGTTGTACGAAAACGGAGCGGTTTATGCTGCAATGACAGGCAGTGGATCTGCTCTTTATGGTATTTTTAAAGAAGAAATAGACTTATCAAACGAGTTTGTTGAATATTTTGTGTTTCAGGATTGGTTAGAATAAAAAACCCTGATAAATCTGATTTATCAGGGTTTAGATATAAGAACTTTAAGTTTTATTCGTACTCAATCATCAACTGTCCTTTAGGGATTCTATCCCCTTCTTTAACGCAAATAGATTTTATTACGCCATCGAAAGGACATTTGATTTCGTTTCGCATCTT
This sequence comes from Bacteroidales bacterium, assembly GCA_963665085.2. Taxonomy (GTDB): domain Bacteria; phylum Bacteroidota; class Bacteroidia; order Bacteroidales; family JAAAOM01. Next base: position 84,676 of record CAXXXS010000001.1, on the reverse strand, counting down.
CATCGCTTCAAGAATGAGCATGTCTTCTCCTTCTTTAACTTTGGAGCCTTCTTTTATATACAACTTAATTATTGTTCCGGGTATGAAAGAAATTATTTTCCTGGGATCTGCTTTTTCCCAAGGAGTCCTTTTTTCAAACCTTTCAGTTAATAATGTTTTGTATTTGGTGCCGTGTAACTGAAAAGACTTAAACCTTACAGCTTTTTTTTGTTCGCTTTCAGGTGTATCTTTTGTATTTATTTTTTCACTCATGATAATCGAATTTAATTCTCATTTACTATGATAAATTTATCTCGCTAAAATGGTGGGATACCGTGTTTTTTTCTTGGCCCACTTATATTTTTTTCACCAGATACTTCAATAGCATGAACAAGAATCTTTCGGGTTTCCTCTGGTTCAATTACCGAGTCGATATAACCTTTTGCTGCAGCTACATAAGGATTAGCAAATTTTTCTTTGTATTCATTAACTTTTTCTTTGCGCATTTTTTCAGGATCTTCTGCCGACATAATTTCTTTTCTGAAGATGATGTTTGCAGCCCCTTCTGGACCCATTACTGCGATTTCAGCAGCAGGCCAAGCAAAAACAAAGTCTGCTCTTAAGTGACGAGAACTCATGGCAATATAACCACCACCATAAGCTTTTCTTAAAATAATGGTGATTTTTGGTACAGTAGCTTCACTGTAAGCATAAAGTACTTTTGCACCATGACGAATCACACCTGCATGCTCTTGGTCAACACCAGGAAGATAACCCGGAAGGTCAACTAAAGTAACAATTGGGATATTAAATGCATCACAGTAGCGAATAAATCTTGCAGATTTATCAGATGAATCAACATCAAGTACTCCTGCCATTACTAGTGGTTGGTTACAAACAAATCCAACAGTTTCACCATTTATTCTACCAAAACCAATAACCAGGTTTTGAGCCCATAATTCCTGTACTTCGAAGAAATCAGAATCGTCAACTATTGCACGGATAACATCTCTTACATCGTAAGGTTGTCTGGGATCTCCAGGTACGATGTTGTCAATTTTATACTCTTTCTTAGGAGGTTTTGGCTCTAGTTTTTTAGATTTTTGCGTATTACTCCTTGGTATAAAGGTTACGAGTTTTTTGATTTGTTCAAAACATTCAGCTTCACTCTCAGCAAAGAAATGGGCATTTCCTGTTAACTCACTGTGAACCCTTGCACCACCAAGGTCTTCCATAGATATTTCTTCACCTAAAACAGTTTTAATAACCTCAGGCCCAGTGATGAACATTTTAGATATTTTATCTACCACAAAAACATAATCAGTTAATGCTGGTGAATAAACTGCGCCTCCGGCACATGGTCCGAGGATAACAGAAATCTGAGGGATAACTCCTGAGCTCAATGTATTTCTGAAGAATATCTCGCCGTAACCAGCAAGTGAATTAACACCTTCCTGGATTCTTGCTCCACCGGAATCGTTAATACCAATTAATGGCATTTTCATTTTTAGGGCATGATCCATAATCTTTGTGATCTTACGGGCATGCATATTACCTAAAGATCCACCGGCAACTGTAAAGTCTTGAGCAAAGATACAAATAGGTTCTCCGTAGATTGTTCCTGTACCTATGATAACACCATCGCCATGAAGGACTTTTTTGTCCATATCAAAGTCTTTGGCATCATGCTCAGCAAACAAATCATACTCATGAAAAGAGTCCTCGTCTAATAACGACAAAATTCTTTCCCTTGCGGTGAGTTTACCCATTGCAGCTTGCTTCTCAATGGCTTTTTCACCACCTCCCATCTGAACTTGTTCCCTTCTCTTTTTAAGTTCTTGGATTTTCTTTTTTAAAGGCATTGTAATTTATTTTCGTTAATAAAAATAAGGTAGAAATAACACTATTTCTTTCTATTTCTGCATGCAACGTTACGAAAGAAATTGAATTAAAAAAAATCTTTGGGATATTGTAAATCAGAAAAAAATTATAATAAATTTTATTTCAAGCAATTACAAGTAGTTAAATATTGGTAGCTTTATTTTGGGGCAATCTTATACAGGATTAAACCAAAAATTAGAAATAATAAGTTAGGGATCCAGACAGCTAAAGCCGGACTAATAAGGCCTCCGATAGCAAACTGGGAAGAAAATTGCATAATTAGTATGTATGAAAAACTAACTGCAACCCCAAAACCAAGATGGCCTCCCATACCGCCCCGTACTTTCTTTGATGATACACTAACACCTAATAAAGTCAATATAAAGATTGAAAATGGGAAAGCAAACCGTTTGTTTTTTTCAATAAGGACAAATTCAATCCCGGAAGAACCTTCCATTCTGAGTTCATCAATGTGTTTATTGAGTTCTCCAAGATTCATGGCCTCTACAACATTGTTCCGTTGTTCAAATTCTTTTGGGTTTAACGCAATTGTTGTATCGATTTTAGCTCCTTTTTCAATGGATTCGTTAAGTTCGTCGATATCACGTATATAATAATTATATATAGTCCACTTGTTTATGGTACTGTCCCATCGTATTCTGTCAGACATTAATTTAGAAACCAGTTTTCCATCATCAAATTTTTCCATTGAAAATTTATATCCAATCCGCGACGAATTAGAATATGTGTCCATATAGATAAAAACTCCAGGTTCTATCTGTTTATGTATGTTTTTATCCTTGTATTTAAATTTGTTATCATGATAATACTCTTCTTCAAATGCAAATCTTTCTGCATTGGCATGAGGTATTATATAGTTTGTTAGAATAAATGAGAATACAGCAATAATCGTAGCTGATACGAAATAAGGCAATAGAAATCTTCTGAAACTAACCCCATTGCTCAGAATAGCAATTATCTCTGTGCTGTAAGCCATCTTTGAAGTAAAAAAGATAACTGCAATAAATGTGAATAAGTAACTAAATAGGTTTGCGAAATATGGGATGAAGTTTAAGTAATAGTCAAAAATGATTGCCCGGGCAGGGGCATTGTGCTCCATAAATTCATCTAATTTTTCAGATAAATCAAAAACAACAGCAATAGCAATAATTAAAGCTATAGAGAAGAAGAATGTACCCAGAAACTTTTTTATTATATATATGTCAAGTATTTTTAAACCGAAAATTTTCATTGTTTTTTATAGCCTGTTACTTAATTTTTGAACCATCCTGTTTTTCCATTCAGAAAAATTATTCTCCTCAATTTTTTTTCGTGCTTCTTTTACGAGCCAAAGATAAAAACCTAAATTGTGTAAACTGGCAATCTGTGCCCCCAGCATCTCACCAGCAACGAATAAATGTCGAAGATAAGATTTTGAGTAGGTCTTATCAACAAAGGTTATACCGTTTTCATCAATTGGGGAAAAATCATTTTTCCATTTTTGATTTTTGATATTAATGATACCTTCAGATGTAAATAACATTCCATTTCTACCATTACGTGTAGGCATTACGCAATCAAACATGTCGACCCCGAGGGCAATTGCCTCAAGAATATTTACTGGAGTGCCAACACCCATAAGGTATCTGGGTTTTTCTAAAGGTAAAATATTGGTAACAACTTCAAGCATTTCGTACATGTCTTCTTCTGGTTCGCCCACGGATAGCCCTCCGATGGCATTTCCTTCTGCATCATGTTTTGCAATCGTTTCTGCAGAGATTTTTCTGAGGTCTGTATAAGTGCTGCCCTGTACAATTGGGAAAAAAGTTTGTCTGTGCCCATAAAGAGGTTGTGTTTTTTTGAATTGTTCTATCCCCCTTTCCAACCAACGATGCGTTAATTCCATTGATTTTTTTGCATAGTTATAATCGCTTGGGTAGGGAGTACATTCATCCAAAGCCATCATGATATCAGATCCTAAAATTCTTTGAATGTCAACAACATTTTCAGGGGTGAAAAAATGTTTGGAGCCATCAATGTGCGATTTAAACTCAGCACCTTCTTCTTTGAGTTTTCTGTTCTCAGCGAGAGAAAATACCTGGTAACCACCGCTGTCTGTTAAAATGGGGCCATCCCAAGAACTAAATTTATGCAAACCTCCAGCGGATTTAATTATCTCTAATCCTGGTCTCAGGTAAAGATGATATGTATTCCCTAAAATAATTTCTGCTTTAACTTCGTTAGTTAAATCTCTGTGGTATATTCCTTTAACACTACCTACAGTGCCAACAGGCATAAAAATGGGTGTTTGAATTTCTCCGTGAGAAGTTTTTAGAATTCCACTTCTTGCAGCACTCCCTCTATCCTTGTTTTCAATCTTAAATTCCATCATAATATTTTACAAAGATATATTGTTGTGAATATTTTTTTTATTTCTAACTTAATTAGGCGTTAAAACTTATATTAAATTTGATAAAATTAATTTATTGTATATGCTAGAAAGCCTTGGTCTATTTGAAAAAATATTGTGGATTTCATTTTTATTAATGTTCGCGACACAACTTTTTTATTATTTCTTTTTTTATTTACGGTTATTAATTAACAAACCGAAATCAGTCTCAAACAATTTTCCCCCAGTTTCTGTAATTATTTGTGCACGAAATGAAGAAAATAATTTAAAAAATAATCTTCCTGCTATTTTGAATCAGGATTATCCTGATTTTGAAGTTATAGTTGTTAATGATGGTTCTTTAGATAATACAGACGAGGTATTGTTAGAGTTGAAGAAGCACCATAATAATTTACGGACAACAAGAATTGCCGAAGAACAGCAATTTGATATGGGTAAAAAGCTTGCTGTAACAGTTGGGGTTAAAGCAGCTAAATATGAGGTTTTGTTATTTATTGATGCTGATTGTAAGCCAGCAAGTAATTCCTGGATAAAAACAATGGTTTCAGAATATGAGAATGATGTTGAGATTGTGTTAGGATATGGGCAATATCAAATGCATAAATCATTTTTAAATGCACTTATCCGTTTTGATACATTGTCGATTGCTATGAATTATTTAAGTATGGCAATGGCTGGAGTTCCATATATGGGCGTTGGACGAAACCTGTCGTATAAAAAGACATTATTTTTTAAGAATAAAGGTTTCGCGAATCACTACCATTTACTTTCAGGCGATGATGATTTATTAATAAATGAAACAGCAACGAAAAAAAATACACGGGTTGCCTTAAGCAAAGAAAGTTTTACTGTTTCAGAACCAAAGAAACAATATAGAGCGTGGGTTAAACAAAAGAAAAGACATCTAACAACAGGGAAATATTATAAGTGGAAACATAGATTTCTTTTGGGTTTAGAACCTTTTTCAAAATTTTTATTTTATATATCATTTGTATTATTGCTGTTTAATAGTGAATTACTCATAGAGGTATTATCTGTATTTTTAATCAGATTAATATTGTATTTAATAATATTTAAGTTGGAAATGCGTCGGATGAATGAAAAGTATTTATTGCTATTTTCTCCGATATTTGAATTATTCTTGCCGATTTTTTATATATTTATATTGTATAGTAACAAGTTAACGGGAAAAACAGGTAAATGGAAGTAACAACTAATCTTTCAGATAAGGCGCAACAGGATTATGCCCTTGTCAGTAAAGCGATTGATGGTGATCAAAAGGCTTATGCCGATTTAATGGGGAGGTACCGGGATGCTATTTATTTTATGCTCCTAAAGATGGTGAACAATCCCAGCGATGCAGAAGACCTTACAATTGAAGCGTTTGGTAAAGCCTTTAAAAACATCAGACAATACACGCCAAATTATGCGTTTAGTACATGGTTGTTTAAAATAGCTACTAATAATTGTATTGATTTTATTAGAAAGAAAAAAGCAAACCTTGTGTCTTTAGACCAATCCACCGATGAGGAAGATTCTGTACCTATATCAATTGAGGCAAACACCCCGGATCCAGAGGAGCATTTAATAAAACAACAGAAAGTTATATTATTACGTGGTGTAGTTTCTAAACTTAAGCCAAGGTACAGGAAACTTATTGAATTGAGATATTTCAATGAATTTTCCTATGAGGAAATTGCAGACGAATTAGAATTGCCGATAGGGACAGTTAAAGCTCAATTGTTTAGGGCAAGAGAATTACTCTTCAATATATTAAAAAATTCTGGGGGCAAAATGTAGCCTGCCTTTCATCTTATGGATATTATTACAAAGTATTTTCCTGGGCTTTCATCTCAACAAGTGTCGCAGATGAAGGCTTTAAAGGATCTCTACATATATTGGAATGAACGCATAAATGTTATTTCCAGGAAGGATATTGAAAACATTTATGTGCATCATGTTTTGCATTCATTATCAATTGGAAAAGTGATTAAATTTCTTCCCCAACAAAAAATACTTGATGTGGGAACAGGTGGTGGTTTTCCTGGTATTCCTTTAGCCATACTTTTCCCGGAATGTAACTTTATGCTTATCGACTCTATTGGAAAAAAGATAAAGGTCGTTCAGGAGATTTCAAAAGAGTTAGGTCTGGAAAATTTAAAAAGTAAGCAGCTCAGGGTAGAGAATCATAAAGAAAAATACAATTTTGTTGTTAGTAGGGCAGTAACCGATCTTGTGAAATTTACAGGCTGGGGAACAAAAAATGTTGTGCCCGGGGCGAATAATGGAATTGTAAATGGGGTTTTATATCTAAAGGGGGGCGATATAGAAGAGGACATTAAAAACATAGACTATCCGGTTAAAGTAATTAGTCTGAAAAATATTTTTGAAGAAGAATTTTTTGACTCAAAATTGTTAGTTCATGTTCAGATTGCAAATAATTAATATTTTCTTTGAATTTAAAAAAGAAAAGTATACATTTGCGCACTCAAAAAATTAAGATAAAAAGAAAACAATAGAATATCATGAAAAGAACATTTCAACCATCAAGACGAAAAAGAAGTAATAAACACGGCTTTCGTTCACGAATGGCAACAGCAGGAGGCAGGAAAGTTCTAGCATCTAGAAGGGCAAAAGGAAGAAAAAAATTAACTGTTTCAGACGAGCCTAGACATAAGATTTAACAAGATTTAAAATATTCAATTATATTGTTAACCCAAACTTTTAAAAGTTTGGGTTTTTTTGTTTATTTCGTAACTACCTAATTATAAAATATGGATTTATTACAGTACAAATATGTGGTAGTTGGCTCTGGCTTCTTTGGTTCTGTTATTGCAGAAAGGATAGCAAATGATTTAGGCGATAGAGTTCTTATTATTGAGAAACGAGATCACATTGGGGGAAATTGTTTCTCAGATATTGATAAAGAAACAGGAATAGAATATCATAAATATGGGACTCATATTTTTCATACATCCAATAAAGTTGTTTGGGACTATATAAATAGATTTACCGAATTTAACAGTTATTTTCATCAGGTTTTAACAACACATAAGGGCAAAGTTTACCAAATGCCCATTAATCTGGAGACAATAAATTCTTTTTATAATGTTAATCTAAAACCTTTTGAGGTTGATGGTTTTTTAAAAAAAATAATTAAAAAAGAGAATAACAAGGAAACAGATTCATTTGAAGGGAAGGCAATTTCCTGGATAGGGAAGGATTTATATGAAGCCTTTATAAAAGGGTATACCCAAAAACAATGGCAAATTGATCCTAAAGAATTGCCAGCATCCATTTTAAAAAGACTCCCGTTCAGAAAAAATTATAATGAAAGCTATTATTATAGTCGTTGGCAGGGAATTCCTTTACATGGATATACAAAAATATTTGAGAAGTTATTGGCAAATAAAAAGATTGACATAATACTTAATCAGGATTTTTTTGACATTAAATCATCTTTAAACAAAGAGTCAACGATAATATACAGTGGCCATATTGATAAATTATTTGACTATAAATTCGGAAAATTGGAATGGAGAACTTTATCTTTTGAAAAAGAGATAAAAGAAGTTGAAGATTACCAAGGGACGTCTGTAATGAATTATGCTGATATTGAAATACCATACACAAGGATTCATGAGCCCAGACATTTGCATCCTGAAAGAGACCTTGATATATCTAAAACAATTATTATTAAGGAATATTCAGAAAAAGATTTTGGAGAAAATCCATACTACCCAATTAACAATACTCAGAATATAGAATTATTAAATAGATATATTGAGCTGGCAAAAAACTATTCTAACTATTATATTGGAGGGAGATTAGGTGATTACCGTTATTATGATATGCATGATGCAATTAATGCGGCACTTGAAACATACTCGAAAATAAAAAGCAACAATAAAACATGACTACACAAACTTTAGCCGTGGTAATGCCGGTTTATAATGAATCTGAGATAATTATTCAAGTTATTGAAGATTGGGTAAAAACTTTAGATTCTTTGAGTATTATAACTAAAAAAGGTTGTAAGTATTTTGTATTACAACCTTTTTAGTTTTTATGTGTAGATAATTATTCTATTAATATTTTTTCTTTTATAATTTGACTGCCGTCATCAACAACAATTATAAATAAACCTTTGTTGTTTTGATTTAAATCTACATTATTATTACCAACCTGTAATATGTTTTTGTAGACAATTGTTCCAAGGCTATTCAAGATAGTAACTTGTGACTCATTTTTAACACTTATGCTGAATTGGCCTTGTGATGGATTGGGATATATATTAACAGTGTTCTCGTTGTAATTGACAACTTCTTGGATATCTACTTTACAATCGTTTAAATTGGCTGATTTAAGTGTTGCGGTTGTACTGCAGCCATTTAAGTCTGCAATAAAGCTGACTCCTGAATATGCCTTGAAACCTGTTTGCAAACTAATAGAGCTGTTTGCTCCGTAATGAACTATTGCTCCATCAGAAATTTCATTAGTTGCCATAATGGAATTACTTGCTAAATATTCATGTGAGCCACCAGAAATATCCTGTGTTAAATTAATTTGCGAGCTGCAATCAGAAGTAGAAGAAGCCGAGATTTCTAGATTGTCAATTAACAATGTTCGAGAAGAGGTGATTACATCTAATGTAGCATGAAATTGAAATCTCACAATGAATTGATTATTAAAGCTATAGTTTTGTTTTGTATGGTAAGGTTTGCTTGGAGCCAATTATTATCTTGAAATTCAAAAGATAGGATTTTAGTAAAATTACTTCCATTGTCATCAGATACGTAAACTCCATCTAAAGAATAGCTATCTTCCCCACTAATAATCGCCCAGTCAAAATTTATATTTATTTTCTCGGCAACGATGCTAGATAAATCCAATTTAAGATCGCCAAATAAATCGTCTTCATATGTTGCAGATGCTTCTTTTACTGATGATGTAGACAATTCAACAGCAAAATTTAACATGCTGGAGTATCCCGAATACCCAACACAATAGACAGTATAGTCTTTTTTTCTACAATTTGTTTCCCACTCGGTATATGTGTTGTTGATACATTGATCCAGATCTGAAAAATTATTGCTATATGGTAATGCTGCTCTCTGGGCACTCAAGGAATCAAGCAACAATAAACCATATACAATAAAAATTGTACTAAAAAATTTATTTGGTTTCATAAGTTGCTATTGTTTGGAGTTTAAAATAGAATTTTGTAATTCTTCTATTTTCTTTTGTTGGTGATATAGTTTTTTCTCTTGCTCAATAGTATATAGTGTTAGTTCTTCGATTTTTTGTAACAAAAGACTATTAAATTCACTGATGTTAACACCTTTTTCAGTTTCACTTGCAGGAGGTACATCTGGCAAATGTCCATAATTTTTAATAAAAGCCTCAACCTCATTTAATGATTTTAATGAAAAATTTTTCTCAAAAACATAATCTGCAGATATATCTTTTACCTCAATTTCTTCGCAGATAATTTTACCATCTACTTCAAGTTCTGCTTCAGGAGAGCTTGTTCCTATTCCAACATTTCCAGTAAAATATGAATTCCCATTTACATGTAGTTTTGTGTTTGGACTTTGAGTTCCTATCCCAACATTTCCATTGATATCAATTGCAAATCTGATTTTTGTACTAGAACCATCCCATGTCCATATATTGTAATTAGGAGAACTTGCACGCATACCCATTTCCCATAATGGGGTTGATGAACTTAGTGAAGTGTGAGGATAAAATATTATTCCATTATGTGAAGTGTAAGATGTCCTTTCCATACGCAATTCTGGTTGAGAAGTTTTAATATGCAGTATTGTACTTGGAGAAGTAGTGCCAATCCCAATGTCGGTAGATGTAGGGTTAGTATACAATGTGCCGCTTCCTGCTTGCCATGATTGTGCTTTTAATATGCCACATAACACGAGAAAAAATAATCCTAGGAAAAAAGATTTAATTTTCATAATTTTTTTGTTTTTATTTTTGCCTACTCTATTAGCTTTTCGGCATTCGCTATTTTTTCAAATAACGAATACATAACTCTATTTTGAATGGAGCGATGCTAATTTTTATTTAAATAATTATTAAATGATAAGTTCAATTTGAAATTTGTATAGTAATAGTAACTGTTTGCGCTAACGTCGAAGCGTAATGGTGCTCCAAATTCTTTTAATAATTTTAATAAATTAAATAAATGGCTTGGGCATATGCCCAGTCTATCAGCTAATTCATTAGGAGATCCGGTTGCTTTTAATTTTATTAGGTTGTCAATAGATTTAAGTCTTTCAAGGGTTTTAAGAAATGTTTGCATTGTGTGTAATTAATTTTTTTTGAGGACTTCAAAGATATAAAAACATTGTGTTTTATTAATTTTTTTATGTAAAAAGTTAAACTGGGTAAGTGAAATTTTGTTATGTATTTTTTTCAATTCGTTTAATATCTTTGAAAACCATATGAAAATCTAATTTTATGCCACAAATAGCAATTGTTGTTCCATGCTTTAATGAAAGTGAGATTCTAGAAGAGAACTTCATGGTATTATATAATATTTTAGAAAATTTAAAATCAAAAAAATGCATTAACAGAAATTCTTATATCTGTTTTATTGACGACGGGAGCAAGGACAATACTTGGGGAATTATAGAAAATTTAAATAAAATGTACCAACATGTAAAAGGCATTAAACTTTCAAGGAATTTTGGCCATCAAAATGCATTACTTGCTGGAATTTATAATAATGCAAATGTAGATTGTTTAATTACATTGGATGCTGATTTACAAGATGATCCTAGTGCAATTGAAGTGATGTTGGATAAACATAATGAAGGTTTTTCAATTGTTTATGGTGTTAGAAGAAAAAGAGATGAGGATACTATCTTTAAAAGATTGACGGCTTTAACATTTTATAAATTAATGAGTCTTTTAAAAGTTGAGACAATTTATAATCATGCTGATTACAGGTTGATTGATCATCAAGTATTAAAGGAAATAACAAATTTCGAAGAAACAAATTTATATCTAAGGGGGATTTTTCCTTTGATTGGTTTTAAATCAACCATAATAAAATATGATAGAAAAAAAAGAGAAGGAGGTGAGTCAAAGTACCCGTTGAAAAAAATGATTTCTTTTGCATGGAATGGAATCACATCTTTTAGTGTTAGGCCATTGAGACTTGTTTTTGTTTTGGGATTGGTGCTTTTTGTAATTTCTTTATTTTTGATTGGATGGGCATTGATTCCAGTTTTTAACAAAGAAGCTGTGCCTGGATGGGCATCAACAGTTCTTCCAATTTTTTTCTTTGGAGGAATACAGATAGCATCCATTGGTTTAATTGGTGAATATTTAGGTAAAATATACAACGAGGTAAAAAGAAGGCCAAGATATATTGTAGAGAAAAAAATTTAATTATTTATATAGGAATATCTCAATTGGCAATCGAAAATAATTAAACACACATAAACGATGAATAAAAAAATAACTAACAAAAAAATCAATAAACGTATATTAATTGTTGCTTTTCTTAAAAAAGAACAGGAAAAACAATTTAAATATTTTGGAGAATTTATCCTTAAAAAGAATAGTAGAATCGATTTTTTTATCCAGTCCGATTCTAAAGATAGTATTCATGTAGCTGAAATAGATTTGCAGGATAGTGATATAACAATTTTCTATCAACAGGAAAACCTAAAAAAATTAGAAATATATAAAAAGATAGTTTTTGTTGATTTTTCGGAAATTGATGAGAAACAAATACAGTACGATACGGTATTATCAGAAGACAATGATTTAGATACATATTATCTCGTTAATTCTGCAAATAAAGCCAATAATAGTATTTTGATTATATCTCCAAAGATGTTTGAGTATGTGCTTGAAACTCATTTAATATCTAAAGATGAAACTATCAAGGCAATTTCAACAATACTTTCAAAACTTGATATTCCTTTTATTAAGAAAACATTTATGGAAGGAGAGCCGAAAAAAAACAAAAAAAATATATTTAAAGTTATTAGAAAAGGTATTTCTTTTTGGCTTTATTGGTTTTTTAAGTTGCCTTTACATGAACTAAAAACAAAGCCACATAAAAGATATACTTTTATAAAAGTAAATAGTTTTTATAGAACACTTTTTCTGTTGTTAATATTGTTTGTGTTTATTGCTTTGCCAATCCTTAGTTTGTCTGTTGGTATTTCAGGTGATGAAGAGGTTTGGCAATATCCTCAGTCTCAGCGAATAATTAATTTTTATAAAACTTTCGGAGAAGATAAATCATATAAAGATGTTGAGGCTAATTTTCATACATATGGGAATTCTTTTGATACAATTTCTTCTGTAGTAATTAATTCTTTTAAAATTAAGGATATATATGAAGCACGTCATATAATGAACTCGTTAGTTGGGTGTTTTATAATACTGATAATTGGATTATTGGTAAAAAGAGTTACAGACTGGCGGGGAGGAGTGATTGCTGTTATTTTAATGTTGCTTTCTCCAAGATTTATTGGGCATACCCTAAATAACCCCAAGGATATTCCTTTCGCTTTCGGTTATGTTTTTGCGATGTATTATTTTATTAAGTTTTATATTGAGTTTCCTAAAATAAATTATAGAACACTTATTTTAGCATCTTTAGGAATCGGGGCAACGTTGAGTGTAAGAGCAGGTGGGCTTGTTTTACTTCCTTGTTTAATAGCATTTGCAGGTGCATATTTGTTTTTTAAGGTTTTTATACAAAAGCAGAAATTTAAGTATGTGTCTACTTTTGCACCTAAGTTACTATTAGCTGTAGTTTTTATATGTATTTTGGGTTATTTGTTTGGCATTCCTTTGTGGCCATATGCACTAGAGAACCCTATTAAAAATCCAATTAATGCTCTTACTATTTTAACAAACTATTCGGTTGGAATAAGACAACTATTTGATGGTCAGATTTTATGGAGTGATGGTATTCCTTCGAGTTATTTGCTCAGATATTATTCCATTACAACACCTATTGTTGTTATTGTTGGGTTGCTTTTTTTCTTTGTTTTTTTTAATAAATGGGATAACAAATTAAAGGTATTCTTAGCCTTTGCATTGATATTTTCTTTTGTTTTTCCAGTTAGTTATATAATATATAAGAAATCTAATCTTTATGGGGTAATTAGACATACTATTTTTATTTATCCGATGATTGTATCAACAGCGTCAGTGGGGATTAATAATTTTTTATATAAGTTTAAGACAAACATAACTAAATTAATTGCATCCATTTTTTTAGTAATAATTTGCCTTCATCCGCTAATTCATATTATTAGAAATAAACCTCTTATTTATGTGTATTTTAATCAGTTTGTTGGAGGTGTAAAGGGTGCGTATGGAAACTACGAACTGGATTATTATTATCATAGTTTAAAAAAAGCTTCCAATTGGCTTATTAATAATGAATTATCAGATAAAAGTGAAGACACTATTACCATAGCCACAAACTTTAGTGTAAGTTATTATTTTCGAAATTATAAAGATCAAATAAAGACTACTTATGTCAGGTATTATGAGAGAGGTAATACGGATTGGGATTATGCGATAATTGCAAATGCTTATATTAATCCTGATCAACTCAAAAAGCATATCTGGCCTCCAGAAAATACAATTCATACTATAGATGTTGACGGAGTGCCTGTTTGTGCTATTCTAAAAAGAAATCAAAAATATGATTACGAAGGTTATCAAAAACTAAAAAAGAGGGATTATTTAGGTGCTATTGCAGATTATAACGAAGCAATAAAACTTGACAAGACAAATGAAGTTGCCTATATTAATCTCGCGACAGCATATATGTATATACGAAGATTTGATTTGTCCAGAAAAACAATTAATCAATTACTTGAAATATATCCAAAATATGATAAGGGATTAAATATGCTTGGCCTTACCTATTTTAACGAAGGAAATAATGAAGAAGCATATAAGATATTTACATCGATTACAGAAATGAACCCAAAATTCGTAAATGCTTATCATAACCTGGGGTTAGTCTTTTTAAGAATGGATAAGAAAAATGATGCATTGAAATATTTTCAACAAGCGATTAAAACAAATAGAAATTTTAAACCACCTTATCTGGCAATTGCTAATATTCTTAAGGAAAGTGGAAAAGAAAAAGAAGCCCAAAAATATATTGATGCAGCCAATAAGTTAAAATAAAATGTTAGCGTAAAGCTAAATAGGTTAACGGGGGATAAAATTTTATTTTGTTTTTATGATGTGTAAATCAAAAGTTTGTTTTTAGCAGTAAATTAATTTAAAAGAAAGTCTTTATTTTTATTCTGCTTATAATATTTATTTTTGTTTCTCGTTTCAAAATAATTACGAATCAATTGAATGAAAAAAGCTGAGGTAATTAAGTATTTACTAAGCAAAGCATTTTATAAAAATGTTGGTATTGCATTGGGAATTTCAATTTTTCTGCTAATTGTAGTTTTTAGTACTCTTAGGATTTATACTCATCATGGAGAGTCTTTTTCAGTTCCTGATATGAGTGGGTTAACCCTTCCTGAAGTAGAAGAAATTGCTAGTTCATACGAGCTGAGATTACAGGTAGCTGATTCTGTTTACTTGCAGAATTATGTGCCAGGTACTGTTGTGGAACAAATTCCAAGGGCAAATTTTAAAGTAAAGAAAAATAGGGTAATTTTTCTTACTATGAATGCAACAACCGCAGAAATGGTTAAAATGCCAAAGGTTATTGATGAATCTTTGAGGCAAGCAGAGGCTATTTTGGAATCCAATGGATTATCTCTGGGGCGATTGTATTATAAACCTGATTATGCCAAGAACTATGTGTTGGAACAACAATATAAAGGCAATGATATTTTACCAGGAGAATCACTCCCAAAAGGTTCTGTCGTAGATTTGGTTTTAGGGGAGGGATTAGGAGATAAAGAATCGGTTGTCCCAAATCTTATTGGCGTTGGTTGGGTAACTGCTGAGGATATTACATCAAGTGCATTTTTGAATTTGGGCGAGCCTATATTCGATAATTCAGTGCTAACAAAAGAAGATTCATTAAATGCTAAAATTTTTAAACAAAAACCAGCCCCAAAATTATCTGCGAAAATACCATTAGGAGATTTTATTGATGTATGGCTTACTGTTGATTCTGTGAAAATCCAGGATGCGTTATTGCAAATAGAAGAATCTTATTATGAGTAGAATAATCTTAGCGAGTTTATTTTTTCTTTTTAGTATAGTTAACGTTAATGCACAGGAATTTGAAACCAGCCTTTCTTTTAATCCGAAGCTAGGTGAAAATAAGTTGCTCCTCAAAAGTGCAAATATAGATACCCTGTCCCTGCCTTTTTTCGATGATTTCTCAGGGACAGGTTCATATCCTGATTCAAAAAAATGGATAGACAGAAACGTATTTATAAACTCACAGTTTGAGTATGCTCCAATCTCAACAGGAGTTGCCACCTTTGATGCTTTGGATGGATCAGGTGATGTTTATGATATTGGTTCTGGTACCTATGGGGCAGATACACTTACTTCCAGCCCTATAGATCTTTTAGATCACCAGGATGTGTATATTAGTTTCTTCTATCAGCCTGAAGGACTAGGTGACGCCCCGGAAGGACAAGATAGTTTAAAACTCCAGTTTAAACAATCAAATGATTCCATTTGGAACACACAATTTCAAGTGGGAGGGACTGCATTACAACCATTTAAGCAGGTGATTCTTCCAATTGGATCGCAATATTTATATGATGGGTTTCAATTCCGGTTTGTAAATAAAGTATCCCTGACCGTTGATAATGATTTTGATGGTTTCGGTGCAAGTGGCGATCAATGGAATATCGATTATGTTTATATCGATGACTTTCGTTCATTATCAGATACAGTGTATAACGATATTACAATTGTTACGCCTGTTCCTGGGATTTTTAATAATTACGAAGCAATTCCATGGGGACATTATTCTCTTGCCCAATTGCATGAAAAGAAAGGGAAGTACCCTATTGCTGTAAGGAGTTTAAACCAGGAAGAAAATGATGTTGTAAGAATTAATATTTATTACGATTTCAAGAACACAAAATATCCTGAGTACAGTTATGAAGATCAATATGGGTGGTTTAACCTGCTTCCCCAGGAACAAGTAACAGTAACAGGCGATTTAAGTTTTGATTTTGAATCCGATGAATCCGAAGAAAGTGCAGAATTTAATATAAAGATTAATTTGGCGGAAAATACAGAAGCTCTTAATGAATATAGAGAAAATGATACTATAGAACGTACTTTCGAATTTAATGATTTTTATGCTTACGATGATGGAAGTCCTGAAGGAGGCTATGGTTTTAAAGGAGTTGGAGCTGAAAATTCAATGTATGCGTTAAAATTTTATACCTACAAAAGAGATACGTTAAAGAATATTTATATGTATTTTAATCCAACAAAGGATTCATCCAATGATAGCTTGTCGTTCAAATTAACTGTCTGGAATTCCCTTGATGGCGAACCTGGTGATATAATCTATGAGAAAACAGCGTATGTTAATTCTCACTCAAATGAATTTGAACAATATCCTTTAAGTGAAGAATTAATTGTTGAAGAAGATTTTTTTATTGGTTGGCAACAATTAAAACAAAATTATCTGAATTTAGGGCTCGATAAAAACAATTCGGTTTCAGAAAGAGCATTTGTAAATACAAATGGTTATTGGGGAACTTCGTCAATTGAAGGCGCTGCAATGATTAGGGCCGGTTTTGGTACATCCGTAATTAGTTCAATAAATAATGTTTTCCTGGATACAAACATTAAAGTATATCCTAATCCTGCTGATGATAGGATTACAGTTGAATTAGAAGAGAGCCTTTATAGCGAGGATTGTCAGGTCAATATAATTGATTTATATGGGCGTACATTAATAAGTAAAACAATTAATAGTACAGAAACTATCGATGTTTCGATGTTAAAAACAGGCATCTATTTTGTTGTTTTAAAAACCAATACCAATATTTTATCGAAACAAAAATTATTGGTTAAGTAGATTATGATTGATGAAGAGTTACAAGATAGCGAACTGGAGCAGGGAGAACTGTACGAACATTACCGCTTCTCGGTAGATAAAGGGCAATCACTTCTAAGAATAGACAAGTTTTTGTTTCATAAGATTGAAAATGCATCTCGCACCAAAATTCAAAGTGCAGCAAATGCAGGCAATATTCTTGTAAATTCAAAATCGGTTAAACCAAATTATAAGGTGAAGCCTTTGGATGAGATTTCGATTGTAATGCCTCATCCTCCTAGGGAAACAGAAATTATACCAGAGAATATTCCTGTAAATATTGTCTACGAAGATGATGATGTTATGGTGATTAATAAAGAAGCAGGAATGGTTGTTCATCCAGGTCATGGTAATTATACAGGAACACTGGTGAATGCCCTTACATATCACCTTAAAGATTTACCATTATTTCAGAAGGGGGAAATTCGTCCGGGACTGGTTCATCGGATTGATAAAGATACTTCAGGAATTCTTGTTATAGCTAAGACTGAATTTGCACACAACAGACTGGCAAAACAATTTTTCGACAGGACTACAGATAGAAAATACGTAGCCCTTGTATGGGGTAATTTGGCAGAAGAAGAGGGGACTATTACAGGTAATATAGCACGAAGCCTTAAAGACAGAATGCGTTTTGCTGTTTTTCAGGAAGAAGATTACGGACGGCATGCAATAACACATTATAAAGTAACGGAGAAGTTAGGCTATGTAAACCTGGTTGAATTAAAGCTGGAAACGGGCCGTACCCATCAAATCAGGGTCCATATGGAATACATCGGACATCCATTGTTTAATGACAGTAGATATGGTGGCGATATTATTTTGAAAGGGACAACCTTTAATAAATACAAACAATTTGTAAATAATTGTTTTAAGATAATGCCCCGACAGGCATTGCATGCAAAATCATTAGCTTTTGACCATCCCCGAACGGGAGAGCGCATGTTTTTTGATTCTGAAATAGCTAAGGATATGGCAGAAGTGATAGAAAAGTGGCGGGTATATGTTTCTTCTCGGGAAATAGAAGAATAAAATATTTACTTAACTAATGTATTTATTAACTGTTTTTCGAAATTCATTTATATTAATTGGCTTCGAAATAATTTCGTCAAATCCTTCGGATATACATCTCTCCCGTAAATCAGAAATTGAAGCTGAAGATACTGCAATAATTGGTATTGAAGGGTATTCCTGTTTTATTTCATGATAAATATTAAAGCAAGACTCACTAGGGAGAAATAAATCGAGAAATATAACGTCAATCGAATCTCCAATTTTTTTTAAAATATCAATTCCTTTTTGTCCGCATTCAGCACAAAAAAGTTTTATTTTTTTCGATAATATCTCTTGCAACAGAAGATGAGTAATTTTATCGTTGTCTATAAGCAGTACAGACTTTTTTATTTTGTTTTTTGTTTCTAACAAGGTGAAAATTAGTTTTTTGATTAAAGTTATAAAAAAAATAACATGCAACAAATATGTTTACAAACAGTTGTTTTTTTAATTAGATTATTGTTGTAATTTATGTTACCTGTTTCTAAAATCATCAATTGTTACATTATAAACATAAAATAGTAATAGTTAAAAAACAGGTTTTTTTGTTGCCAGAATAGCTAACGGATTAAGCTATGTCTTTATTGTTAATCCTTTTTTTTATTTAAGGATTATATTAAAATTTGAACAAAATAAATGTTAACTGTGTTTTTTCTAAGAAATTAATAAAACAATAAATATGGCTCTTTTAGAAGAAGGTAATACGGCACCAGATTTTAAAGCAAAAAATCAAAATGGAGAAGAAGTGAAATTATCAGATTTTAAGGGTAAGAAGGTAATTCTGTATTTTTATCCAAAAGATAATACACCGGGCTGTACAGCAGAGTCTTGTAATCTTCGTGATAACTATAATGCTCTTATTGAAAAAGGTTTTGAAGTAATAGGGGTAAGTCCCGATAGTGAAAAATCGCATGTAAATTTTATTTCAAAGCATGAATTGCCATTTACTTTAATTTCCGATCCTGATAAAAAGGTTCTGAAAGCCTATGGGGCCTGGGGAGAAAAGAAAATGTACGGGAAAGTATACGAGGGTGTTCTGAGAACCACTTATGTTATTGATGAGGGAGGAAAAATAATTAAAGTTTTTCCCAAAGTGAAAACAAAAGAACATTCTGAACAGATATTAAAGGCACTAGGTGTGGACTAGTTTTTTATTTAAGGTTGTATTAGCCGTGATTGCATTATTTATTTCTGGTGCATTCACGGCTTTTCATTTTTATTGAGTTTGGATTAAGCTTGCTTTTTTTAATACCTTCGCGGTCTTTAAATAAAATATTGAGCAATATAAAATTTCATTTAAGTAAGGGTGTACTTCAATCAATTCTGGCTGCTATAATTTTTGCAATGATGGGGGCTTTTGTTAAACTCGTATCAAAGGATTTAACTGCGGTTCAAATAGTTTTTTATAGAAACATTGTAGGTGTAATTTTTATCCTTTCAACGATACTAAAATCTCCTTTAAAGAATAAAGGGGGAAGATTCGGTTTATTAATGTTTAGAGGGTTTATTGGTGTCCTGTCTTTATATGCTTTGTATTATAACATTGGAAAGATTGGGCTTGGTGAGTCTATTACCTTTATTCAAACTTCAACCATTTTTGTGGCAATTTTTTCTATGATTTTTCTTAAAGAGATGCTGACCATTTGGGGATGGCTGGCCCTGGCTTTAGGTTTTGTAGGTATTGTAATTATTTTTCAACCTGATCTTGGTGCGGGGATACTACCAAATATCCTCGGTATTTTTAATGGAATTGCAGCAGGAGCTGCCTACACTTCGGTTAGGCGCTTAAAATCATTCTACGATACGAGAAGTATTGTGCTTTCATTTATGGGGTGGGGACTAATTCTACCTATTTTATCAATGTTGGTTTATCCTTACGTTAATGCTCCATATTTAGAATTTATGGTTTCTCCATTTAATTGGCCAACAGGGATTAATTGGATCTGGGTTTTCATGGTTGGTATTACTGCAATGCTGGGGCAGATATTTGTTACAAAAGCATATGGAAATGAAAAAGCTGGCATTGTTTCAACAGTTGGTTATATTAATATTCCAGTTTCTGTGGTTTTTGGTGTTTTACTTGGCGATCAACTTCCCGGATTAAAGATTGTTTTGGGGATTGTCTTTATAATTGTTAGTGGTGTAATTATCTCAATCAGAAGAAATATTTAGAGGATTGTGGTAATATCAATTAAAGAACTAACCTCATAGGTTACTTTTTCTGTATGTTGTAAGTTAAGGGGATTATAATAAATTTGATCCATGCCATATTCCCTTGCCCCAACAATATCAACAAGCAAATCATCGCCAATCATTAAACTTTCTTTTTTACGTGCATTTACAGAATTTAACGAATGGGCAAAAATACCTGGCTTTGGCTTTTTTGCGCCAACAGTATCGGATGTAAATACCTTATCAAAATATTTATTGAGACCAGAAAATTCCATTTTGATGTGTTGTATTTCATTAAAACCATTCGTGATAATGTATAAATTGTACTGTTTTTTTAGATATTCCAGGAGTTCTATAGTATATGGCTCTAAGTGTGTTTTTCTTGGAGCAAAATGAAGGTATTGTTCACTAATTTTATTTGCCAGGAAATTATCCTGAATATTAAATTTATTTAAGATAAGCCTGAAACGTTCAATCCTGAGAAAATCTTTTTTTATTTCACCGTTTCTGTATTGAACCCATAACGCTTCATTTATTTCATGGTATTTTTTTAAAAAGGTATCTACATCTGGAAAATAAGAAAACAAATTGTTTTTTGTGATTATATCAATAAATGCTTCTCTGGCATTTTTTTCAAAGTTCCAAAGGGTCCTGTCCAGATCGAAAAAGAGATGTTTGTATTTTTTCATGGGTTAAAAATAAAAATTCTTAATGCAAGTTTCATTAGCAATTTTATCTTTGCGTTTTATAAGTGGATGTTAAGGATACAAAAAATATATTCTACTATATATGATGTTGAAAGAATCAATTGACATTCAATTTTACAATGTCTTTAATAAAAACTAAGAAGTAAATTATTTGTTTGAAATTTTCTAAAACGTCTAAGAAACTGTCTAAATTTTAAATTTAAATTCTGTTAAGCATTAATTTTATCATAGCAAGTTGAATCATTACTTGGCTTGTTTCTGGATGATACTCAAAATCTTTACTCAATCTTCTATAGCTTTCAAACCAAGCAAAAGTTCTTTCTACTACCCATCTCTTGGGTAATACCTCAAACTTTTTGGTTGAATCTTTTCTGAGTACAATTTCTAAAATCCATCCAAATGTTCGTTGCGTTTTCTCTACTAATTCACCTCTATATCCACCATCAGCAATTATTTTTATTAAGCGATGAAATCGACCTTTAAGTTCAACTATTACTTTTGATGCAGCTTTACTGTCATGTTCATTGGCCGCGTGAACTATTACTGTTAATAATAGGCCCATTGTATCCACGATAATATGCCTTTTTCTGCCTTTCGTTTTTTTACCGCCGTCTATACCTCTGCATACACCTCCGCTTCTTGTTGTTTTAACAGATTGGCTGTCAATAAGTGCCACGCTTGGCGATTCGTTTTTTCCGGATTTAAGTCGAATCATATCTCTTAATAATTCATGTATTAATTCAATAGTCCCGTCATTTTTCCACTTTGAAAAATAATAATAAACCGTTTTCCATGGAGGAAAATTATTTGGAAGCATTCGCCACTGACAGCCTGTTTTAAGAAGATAGAAGATCGCATCAAAAATATCACGTAATGAATACTTTCGCTTCCGTTTGTCTCTTAAAATGCTTAATATTGTTTTCCATTGGCTATCTGTAATGTCTGTTGGGTACGATTTCATTTTCTTTATGTTGTTGGTACTCATAAAGATACATAAATTTATCCATACAAACAACTGATAGTCAATGTTTTATATTGTTATTTTTAGCAAAGTTTTTACTATAATATTTTCATTAATTAAAATTTAGACAGTTTCTAAAAATGTTAGAAAAAATCTTTCAACTCAAAAAAAATAACACAACAATTAAAACTGAAATAATTGCAGGTGTAACAACCTTTATGACAATGGCTTATATTCTTGCTGTTAATCCTGATTTTTTAAGTAAAACAGGAATGGATAAAAATGCCTTGTTTACAGCAACTGCAATTTCTGCAGCTGTTGCAACACTTATTATGGCATTTGTTGCAAAACTTCCATTTGCATTAGCTCCAGGAATGGGATTAAATGCTTTTTTTGCATTTACAGTTGTTCTTGGAATGCGATATTCGTGGCAGTTTGCCTTAACAGCAGTTTTTATTGAAGGTATTATTTTTATTATACTTACTTTTTTTAATGTACGCGAAGCAATAATTAATAGTATACCAATAAATCTAAAACATGCTATATCAACTGGCATTGGTCTATTTATAGCTTTTCTTGGATTAACAGGTTCCGGTATTATTGTAGACGATCCTTCAACACTGGTTGCTGTTGGGGATATGGGCGATCCGAGGGTTATTGTTGCTTTATTAGGCTTATTGATAATAGGTGTTTTACTTACTTTTAAAGTGAAAGGTGCTTTGTTAATTGGAATAACAGTTTCTACAATTATTGGGATTCCTCTGGGGGTAACAAATTTGCCAGAGGGTAGTTTTGTGGCTACGCCTCCTTCACTTTCCCCTATTTTTGCAAAATTTGACTTTTCAGGTATTTTTAGTTTAGACATGCTACTTGTTTTATTTACCTTTTTGTTTATCGATATGTTTGATACTGTTGGCACATTGGTCGGTGTAACTTCAAAAACCAATATGCTCGATAACGAAGGAAAAATTCCGAGGGTTAAACAAGCACTTTTTGCAGATGCAATTGGGACAACAGTTGGTGCTTTGTTGGGAACAAGTACTGTTACTACATACGCAGAAAGTGCATCGGGGGTGGCAGAAGGAGGAAGAACAGGCCTAACAGCATTTGTTGTAGCAGTATTATTTTTAATCGCTCTTTTATTTGCACCTGTTTTTATTATGATTCCTTCAGCAGCAACAGCCCCTGCACTTATAGTTGTTGGTGTGTTTATGATGAGCCCGATAAGAAAGCTTGATTTTGAAGACTATACAGAGTTAATCCCCTCTTTTCTTACTATGATTATGATGCCAATGACAAGTAGTATAGCAGAAGGAATTGCTTTTGGAATCGTATCGTATGTTACATTAAAAGCGTTAACGGCAAAGTTAAAAGATATTTCAATGGTGACTGTGATTCTGGCTTTATTCTTTGTGGTAAAATTTATTGTTGGGTAGGGTAACTTTACTGTATTAAAATCGTATTTAGTTCAATTAACCATAGTAAAATAAATTATTTTCAAATGACAACCCTTTATTTTAAAAAAGTTTTATCAATAACTTTTGTTGGTTTAATAGTTCTATTGTGCCCGAAAAACGCGAAAGCATCATTACTTGAGAGTTCAACTTCTGAAATTACAATTACTTCAGAGCCTAATCGCGAGGCTATTGTTGGATTAAAATATTATTATAAATTAGATGCCGAAGGTGCAAGTGAAATAGGATTTAGCCTTCTTAAAGGACCTGATAACATGCAAATAAATAATGGTGTTTTATCATGGCAAACAGAAGATATCGCTGAATCAGTAGAAGTAATAATAGAAGCTTCAGATATTAATAACGTTGCATCAGCAGATACACAGGATTTTTATCTTAATATTACACACTTAACAAATTGTATTTCTTCTATCCATAATCTATATAAATTTGATGAATTATCTGAAGGTATCAATAATGATACTAAAGAGAATAACGATTTTGAAAATATTTTGGGATTATCAGGAATATCAGAGGGGGTGTTAAATGGTTCTGTAAGTTTATGCAATTCAATGGGGTACTTGGTGGATGGTGCGGAGATTGCATCACCAGACTCATATGATTGGGCCTCTGATGAGTCATTTACATTTTCCGTTTGGGTTAAGCCAATAGAATTCAATAATACCAGGAATCAAGTTGTAATTGGTAGAGATAGTAGATCCACATCATCACAGTATTCGCATTTTTGGCTTGGTATTGATACTAACTATTGCGCTCAATTTTATCTGCTGGATAATCAATTGAATCCAATAAGTGATGAAATTTACTGGGATGGAGGTCTTAAGGATAGAACTGGTAAAAAATTGGCTGATGGAGAGTGGCATCATTTAGTAGCGTTAAGAAATGGCGAAGAGAAAAAAAATAAGCTATTTGTAGATGGAGTATTGGTTGATGAATCAATTCAATATGATTACCCTTCTGACTTTAGTATGACGGCAGGAAAAGGACCAATTACAATTGGGTATATGGATATAACTGAAGTTTATTTTTATAATGGGTACATTGACGAATTGGCAATTCTCGATGATGCACTGACTGAAACAGAAATTGCTAATTATTATACAGATGTTATAAATTTAGGACAAGGTTTCTGCTCTGGTGATAACTCAACACCATATTTTTCTTCTCAGCCAGTAAGTAATGCGAGTTTGAATGAAACATACACCTATAACATAAGCTTTGATGATTCAGATGATGGCGATCATTTAATACTTTCAGTAGAAGCTTTGCCAGATTGGCTTACCTTAAGTTTTAATGAAGGGGAAGAAACAGCAAGTTTAGTAGGAACCCCTATAGAAATACAACACAGTCACGTGAAGCTGAAAATAGACGATGGAATAAATCAATCTTATCAGGAGTTTAATATATTTATAACAGAAACAGAGAACCAGCCGCCAACAATTACTTCAGTAGCACCTTCCTCTGTTCTTGAAGATTCTCAATATTCTTATGAAATAAAATTTACAGATCCTGATGTTGATGATTCGATATTTGTTCAAATAGAACAATTACCAACATGGTTAACTTTTAATGCAACAAATAATACAATAAGTGGTATACCGGAAAATAAACATGTAGGCGAGTATGATTTTACAATAACAATTTTTGATTTAGCAGGAAATAGCGATAGTGAAAATGTGATTCTCGCAGTTGTTAATACAAATGATCCACCTAAAATTATTTCAGTCTCTCCAGAAGGAGTATACGAGGATGAACTCTATAGATACGAAGTTTTACCGGTTGATTATGATATAAATGATTCTGTTATACTTTCTATTATTTCTTTACCGGATTGGATAGAATTTGATGAAGACAACAGGATTCTTTCCGGAACGCCAGAAAATAAGGATGTCGGGAAATATGAGTTTAGTATCGTGGCGAAGGATAAAGAAGAGGAAACCTTTACAGAGCAGGTTTTGCTTACAGTAATTAATACAAACGATCCTCCGGTTATATTATCTGTAATAGATACTGCTGAAATTCAATGTGATTCTGTTTTAACAATATTGCTATCTAATCTAAATGTTGAAGATGTAGATAATAATTTCCCAGATGGATTTACACTAACAATATTGGGCGGGGATAACTATACTTGTTCGGGTACTGACTGTATAACGCCAACTTCTGAATTTGAAGGAATGCTTTATGTTAATGTTCAAGTAAGCGATGGTGTTAGTGCAAGTAATGTTTTTAGTGTTCCAGTAATTGTTCTGGAAGGGGTGGGAATAATAAATACGTCAGCTTTTTCAGAAATTCAGTTGTACCCTAACCCAACAAATGGGGTTATTAATATTACCTTAAATGGAGACATCCCTCAAGAAACCTATTTAAAAATAGTTGATACGTCAGGAAGGCTTATCAATATTTATCAATTAGGTAAAAACGAAAATCAAATAGATTTAAGCGCATTGAAAGCTGGTAATTATTTCTATCAGGTTTGTTTAGAAAGGGAAATCATTAGTTCGGGAACATTTGTCCTTGAATAAGTAGGTATTGGTTTAATAATGATGGCAGGATAAATAATCAGATCATTCTGCCATCAGCCATTGTTAACATTCTATCAGACATTTTTGCCAGGTCTATATCGTGTGTAACAATCACAAAGGTTTGATTAAATTTCTCGCGAAGTTCAAAGAATAAGTTATGAAGCTCTGTTTTATTGTGGGAGTCAAGATTTCCTGATGGTTCATCAGCAAGAATAAGACTTGGATTGTTTATTAAAGCCCTGGCAACAGCTACACGTTGTTGTTCACCGCCAGATAATTCATTGGGTTTATGTTCCATGCGATGATCAACTTTTAAAAATGAAAGCAATTCTTTTGCTCTTTCAATTACTTTGTTCTTTTGTTTTTTTGCAATAAAAGCAGGAATACAGACATTCTCAAGTGCTGAAAACTCAGGTAATAAATGATGAAATTGGAAAACAAAACCAATTTGTTGGTTTCTGAATTTGGCAAGTTGTTTTTCTTTTAAATCGCTTACAACGATGTTATCAAATTTGATTGTTCCTGTGTCTGGTCTGCTTAAAGTTCCAATGATTTGTAATAAAGTTGTTTTTCCGGCACCGCTGGCCCCAACAATTGAGATGATTTCTCCTTTTTTAATATCAATATCAATTCCTTTTAGGACTTGTAAATTGCCATAATTCTTTGTTATTTCTCTAATTTCAATCATTTAGCAAATAAAAGATAAACATACGAAATATAAATAACCAATAAGACTAAACCTTTCCATCTTTTTAGAATACCTCCTTTTAGAGGAAGGATAAGAAAGAATAAAGCAAGTGAGATGCCCAACATCCAGTAAATATCAAAAGTAGCAAGTTGTTTGCTTATTGAAATTGGATTAATAGTTGCTGTTATTCCAAGTACTCCTGTTATATTAAAAATATTGGAACCAATAATATTACCAATAGATATATCGGTTTCTTTTTTAAATGCAGCAATTGCTGAAGTAGCCAGTTCTGGGACACTTGTTCCAAAAGCAACAATTGTGATAGAAATTACCCGCTCGCTTATTTCCAGTGATTGAGCAATGCTTGATGCACCGTCTACTAACCATTTACTGCCCAAATAAAGACCTATTGAAGATATTGCTAGTAGAAAAATAGTTTGATAAATTGGATAATTCTTATCGGGAATCTCGCTGTTTATCAAATCTTTGTCCTTTTTTCTGGAGTTGTATATTGAGTATACAATAAAACCAATCAAGAAAACGATGAAAATAATTCCTTCAAATCTTCCTAATATAGAATCAATAGCAAAAAAGTAAAGGAGTACTGAGCTAATCATCATGATTGGCCAGTCGAATTTAATGGAATTACTTCTTACTGGAATAGGCAAAATAATAGCAGTAAGTGCCAGTACTAGTGCAATGTTGGAAATGTTTGAGCCAATGATATTACCCATCGACATATCTGGGTGGCCTTCAAGGGCCGCTTGCAGGCTAACAAGCAATTCTGGGGCTGAAGTTCCGAATGAAATTACAGTAACACCAATCACTAAACGAGAGACTTTTAGTGATTTAGCTAGATTAACTCCGCCAACAACGAGGTATCTGCCACTAAATAAAAGAATAATAAACCCAGATATAAGTTTAAGAATATCCATTAATTATAGATTAGTTTGAGAATAATCTATTTAACGGAGTCTTGAATGTCATTTATATCTTTTTGTAGATCCTTGGAACTTTCGTTTATCTCTTTTTTTATTTCTTCTGTTGCTTTTCGGAATTCATACATTCCTTTGCCAAGGCCCCTTGCCATTTCAGGTATTTTCTTTGAACCAAAAAGGAGCAACACAACAATAAGAACGATAAATATTTCCGGACCACTTATGAATAATATAGTGCTTTGCATACTCTTTATAATTTTGCCCAAAGATAATAAAAAAGTAGTTTGAATAATAAAATCCTTCTTCGCCTTTAGACGAAGAAGGATAATAAATTATATTCCTTTTTTATCCAGGATTTTTTCAATCTCATCCATAATCCTATTCATAACTTTCATTGCGTTATTAAACGGATCTTGAGTTGTCATATCAACACCTGCATTTTTTAGTAGGTTGATTGGATAATCTGAACTTCCTGAAGAGATAAAGTTTAAGTATTTATCTACGGCCCCTTCTTCTCCTGATTGGACTTTCTCAGCCAAAGCAATGGAGGCTGTAAATGAAGTTGCATATTGGTAAACATAAAAATTGTAATAGAAATGAGGGATATAAGCCCATTCCATTTTATATAAATCATCTATAATGCACACATTCTTGTCTTGTCCATAATAAGCTTCGAGGATATCACCGTACATTTTAGATAAAACGTCACTGGTTAAAGGTTCTCCAGCTTCAACCTTTTCATGAATTTTTAGTTCGAATTCAGCAAATTGTGTTTGTCTGAATAAGGTTCCTTTGAATCCATCAAGGTAAGTCATCAATAAAGATAAACGAGTATCTTCGTCTTTAATTTCTTTTAGTACTTTATCGTATAAAAGAACTTCGTTAAATGTAGATGCAACTTCAGCAACAAAGATAGAATAATCTGCTGTTGCAAAAGGTTGATTTTTATTTGAGTTGTAACTATGTAGTGCATGTCCCATTTCATGGGCAAGAGTGCTAACATCTTCGTATTCGCCGTTGTAGTTTAGTAATACATACGGATGAACATCATAAACACTACCATTTGAATATGCCCCGGAACGTTTTCCTGGCGTAGGATAAACATCAATCCATCTTTCGTCAAATGATTCTTTAAGGATAGCCTGATATTCTTTTCCAAGAGGTTTTACGGCATCCAGGACCATCTCTTTTGCTTCTTCAATATCGTATTCCAGCTCAACACCCTCAACGGTTGGGGCATACATGTCTGAGTACTTTAGTGTGTCAACACCAAGCATTCTTTTCTTAAGTTCGAGATAACGATGAAATGAGCCCAGGTTATTATTTACATTGTTAACCAACGATGTATAGACCTCCGTTGGGATATTAAAACCATCCAAAGCACTTTCTAAAGAACTTTTATATCCTCTGGCTTTCATATTGAAAACATCAACTTTTACATTGCCATAAAGTTGTTCGGCAATAGTCCTTTGGTATTGGCTGTATGTTTCCCAAAATGTTTTAAAGACTAATTCTCTGTCTTCCCTGTTTTGTAATCCTCTGTATTTTGAATAACCAGCCTGATCTAACCTTACTTTTTCTCCTGTTGATAAAGTTACTTCTGGATAAGGCATTTCAGCATTGCTAAATACATTGTAAATAGAGTAAGGAGTGCCTGTTAGCAGATTTGCCTCTGCAAGAATTTTTTCTTCTTTTTCTGATAATTTATGTTCTTTTTTGCGAAGTAAATCATACAAATAAACTTTATACGGTTTTAATCCTTCTTCTTCAGAAATAAACCTGTCAATTGTTGCTTTATTTAAGGTTAAAATTTCCGGTACGCTGTATGAAGACATAGAACCTGCTTTTGTAAAAAGCTGATCCATTTCTTGTTTCATTGCAAGATATTCTGTTTTTCTGGTGTCTTCATCAGAATGCATAGAAGCATAAGAGTATAATCGTGTTCCTTCTTTTGAAAGTTTAGCACTATATTCTAGGAAGGCAAGTAACTTTTTTGCAGATATCGTTAGAGTGCCTTTAAACTCAGGTAGTTTTTCAATGTCTTTTGCATAAGCTTCTTTTGCTGTTTTCCAATCGTTTTCTGTGGTGTAAATGTCTTCTAACCGCCAGGTGTCTTTCACCTCAATTTCACTTCTGTCTTTTGGTTGTGCCATTATTATTACATTGTTTAAGAAAAGTATTAAAACAAATAAAAGTACAAATTGGTTTACAATTTTTTTCATGATTCATCCATTTAATTATTAACCAACAAAAGACTGATAAAACTTAAAAAAATGAAATGATGGAAGTCATATAAGGCACGGGAATATTTTTTTGTAATTTTACACCTTGTAATCCTTCTGGGTAGCGAGTTTGATAGAGGACTTTGTGTGTAAACCTTTGAAAATCTAATAAGTTATGAGTCATGCCTAATCCATATTTTAAATTTAAACAATTTACTATCTGGCAAGATAAGTGTGCTATGAAGGTAGGGACAGATGGGGTCCTGCTTGGTGCGTGGACAGATATTGGGAATTCTGAGAGAATTTTAGATGTAGGGACTGGAACTGGATTGATCGCACTAATGCTGGCACAACGATCGGATGCGGTTATTGATGCGGTTGAGATTAATGAAGAAGCCTTTGAACAAGCTTCTGATAATGTGGTAGCTTCATCTTGGAAGGATAGGGTTAACGTTATTCATCAGGATTTTCAGGCGTATTCTAAAACAAACGATAGTAAGTATGATCTAATCGTTACAAATCCTCCATATTTTAAAAATTCATTAAAATCGTTAGATGAAGATAGAAATGCAGCCAGGCATTCTCATTTACTTACAATAGAAGAGTTGTTTTTTGGAGTTGAAAAGTTGCTTTCTAATAAAGGGCGTTTTTGTATGGTTTTTCCATTTGATGAAAATAAAGGTTTGTTAGAAATAGCAATATATCATCAATTGTATCTTACAAAAATTACGGTTGTACATCCTAATCTTTCTCTTCCCCCCAAAAGAGTACTCCTCGAGTTTTCAAGAATTGGGACAAGGACAATTCATAGTTCGCTTACCATTGAGAAACAGAAAAGGCACGATTATACCGATGAATATATTGAACTGACAAAGGATTTTTATTTAGCGTTCTGAAAAAAGTAAACTTTCAGTGAAGTAGTCGGTTTATTATCTGGTTAAAGGTTAAAAACCTGCGATTGCCTACGGCGAGTCCGTAAACTCAGTTTCATTGCAGATACTTTAGCTCCGCTGAGCTCGTCCTTTGTCATTGGTTCTAAAAAAAATGTTGATTGCTGATTGTCGATTTTTGAATGTTGAAATCGAAGATAATCTTAAATCTTCAATGAATTATAAATTAAGAAATTTGTTTTTTTCTTTTAAAACTATGGATTTTTATTCCAAAGTGGTTTGTTTAAAAATTTAAAGTAGTAAATACGATGAAAGAATTCTGGAACGAAAGATATGCAGCCAAAGAATATATTTATGGTAAAGAACCAAATGGCTTTTTTAAGGAGATGATAGATGATTTGCCGCCAGGAAAAATTTTATTGCCTGCGGAGGGAGAAGGTAGAAATGCTATTTATGCTGCTAAAAAAGGTTGGTCTGTCAGTGCGTTTGATCAAAGTTCTGAGGGGAGACAAAAAGCTTTACGGCTTGCAGAAGAAAATAATGTTTCTATTGAATATACAATTGATTCATTTGAATATTTTACAGCAAACGAAGGTTCATACGATGTAATTGCTTTAATATATTCCCATGTAGTGCCAACTATTCGAAATGTTTTTCATAAATCTTTGAAGAGGTATTTGAAAAAAAATGGAATAATTTTACTGGAGGCATTTAATAAGAAACAGATCAATAATAACTCAGGAGGGCCTAAGAATATTGACATGCTTTTTAGTGTTGAAATGTTGAAGGCTGATTTTTATGGATTAAAGATTGAGCTGTTGGAAGAATATGAAAAAGAAGTAAATGAGAGTGAAGCTCATTTTGGGAAAGCTGAAATCATTCGATTAATAGCGAAAAAACAATAGAAATTTATAAGAATGCAGGAAATAATAATTTATATGTATTTTAAACAATAAATTTCCCAGATAAAAAGTTAATTGTCACATACAACCTTAATATCAACAGCTTTGTTTTAAATAATAAATAATTTAGTTTAAATTTAAACCGTTTATTTTGGCAATTATTTAGGTAAAAAGGCATTAAAAATGAAATATTTCAAGTTAATTACTTTCATATTACTCACTTTTAGTATTCAGAATATTCAAGCTCAGAAAAGTAAGAGGACTTTACAGGCCTATAGTACTTATGAAGCGGGAGAATATAAAAAAGCCATCGATCTTTTTAGTGATGCATACAATCAAACATCAGACAATGAACTAAAAAATGAGATGGTTTACCTTATTGCAGATTGTTTCTACAGGACAAATGAACCAAAGAAAGCTGCTATGTGGTACAAAAAAGCAATTACCCGGGGCTACAATAATCCAGAGGTTTATTTACAGTATGCACAAGCACTTAAGATGAATGAGGACTATGAGGAGGCTATAATGCAATTTCAAAAATACAAGGATTTTGTCCCTGATGATCCTCGTGGCGAAAATGGTATTCGTTCCTGCGAATTGGCTATGGAATGGCTTGAAAATCCCAATGGATATATTGTTGAAGATATGAAATTTTTTAACTCAAAAGAGAATGATTATAGTCCATTCTTTGCAAGGGCAGATTATGGTGTTGTTTTCTTTACTTCCTCAAGGGAGGCGTCAACGGGTTCAGAGATTCACGGGGCAACAAACGAGAATTTTGTTGATATTTATACATCAACGATTGATAGAAAAGGAAGTTGGAGTGAACCTGTTCCACTTTCAGAAGAAGTAAATTCAGAATTTGAGGATGGTACACCTGTATTATCGCAGGATTATGATAATCTTTATTTTACGCGTTGTAGGGCCAGTAAGAATAAAAATCTTGGTTGTGAGATTTTAGTAGCTAAAAGGCAGGGAGAAGATTGGGAAAAAGCTGAAGTTATCGATTTAGCCCCAGATAGCATTGTTGTTGCTCATCCAGCGTTATCGCCAGATGGACTTACTTTGTTTTTTGTTTCTGATATGGAGGGCGGATATGGAGATATGGATATATGGAAATCTACTCGGCCAGATCAATCATCCAAATGGGGTGCTCCTGTAAATCTGGGAGGACCTATTAATACATCAGGTAAAGAGGTTTATCCCTATATGCATCCGGATGGCACGTTGTATTTTTCTTCAAACGGACATTTAGGTATGGGAGGACTTGATATTTTCAAAGTTTCTCCAGATGCACAGGGTAAAATTGTTGTTGAAAATATGAAATCTCCTATAAATTCATCTGCAGATGATTTTGGGATAGTCTTCGAACAGGATATTGAACGGGGTTATTTTACTTCAAGTAGAACAACAAGAGGTGATGACGATATTTTTATGTTTATGCTTCCACCATTGCGTTTTAGTATTGTTGGTACGGTAAAAGATGAGAAGAATGAAGAACCATTAGGAGGCTCTATTGTAAAATCTATCAGTAGTGATGGAATGACGCTTGAAACAACAACCTCGGAAAACGGTCAATTTAAATTTTTATTAAAACCGGGAACGGATTATCTTTTTATAGCTTCACATGATGGGTT
Source organism: Bacteroidales bacterium (assembly GCA_963665085.2). Lineage (GTDB taxonomy): Bacteria > Bacteroidota > Bacteroidia > Bacteroidales > JAAAOM01. The sequence goes on along the minus strand of CAXXXS010000001.1, from coordinate 51,185 downwards.
CTTAAATGGTAAAGAGCGTGAAACAACCAAAGGAATCAGTGAAAGTACAGAGTTTAAAACTACTATTTTACTTTCTTCTATAGAGGCTCCAATTGAACTTCCAAATATTATTTATGATTTCAGGAAATGGGATTTAAGGCCAGAGTCAATGGTTATGCTGGATAGATTAGTTGAAACTTTAAATGATAATCCAAATATTACTATTGAGCTAATGTCTCATACCGATGCAAGAGGTAGCGATGATTTCAACCTTGAATTATCTCAAAAACGAGCTCAATCTGCGGTTGAATATTTGATTCAGAATGGAATTTCGGCTGACAGGTTAACTGCAAAAGGTTATGGTGAAACTCAACCACGTATTGTTGATGAAAAATCTGCAGAGCAGAATAAGATGTTCAAAGTAGGAGATGAGCTAACGGAAGAATTTATCAATAATCTGGGTAGTGAGATGGAGCAGGAAATTGCACATCAGCTTAATAGACGGACTGAATTTAGGGTGCTGAGGACAGATTATGTTCCTGCAGAATAAAAAATGAATTCTTTATTTCCAGTTTTTTAGAATAGGTATTTTATAATCCATGTTTTTTATAGTATGAAAAAGGGCGGTGTAATATTCGATTTTAATGGGACTTTGTTCTGGGATTCTGAATATCAGGAGTCTTCATGGGATGAATATTTATCAAAATATAAGATAAACCTTTCTGAGAAACAGAAAAAGGAATATATCCATGGTAGAAATGGGAAGGATACTTTCGAGATTATTTTTAATCGAAAATTCACGAGTGAAGAGATTCATAATCTCGAAGAAGAAAAGGAAATTATCTATAGAAGCGAATGCCTTAAGCATGAAATGCAACTGGCACCTGGTGCCGAATCACTAATCAATTATTTAAAGAAACAGGGGATTCCTATTGCAATAGCTACAGCAGCAGGAAAATCCAATGTTGATTTTTTTATAGATAAGTTCAATCTGCTGAAATATTTTAAAGAAGAGCATATTATTTACAATGATGGATCTATCAGAGGTAAACCAAATCCTGATTTATTTGAATTAGCTATTGACAAACTAAAAGTAAGTAAGGAAAAAACTATAATATTTGAAGATTCATTTTCAGGAATACAGGCGGCCCTGAATGCTAATGTTAAAGAAGTGATTATCGTTAATTCTACAGGTGAGAAGTATAAGGAATTTAACTTACCCGTGATAAATCATTTCGATGAGTTTGATAGGGAGTTGTTGAATATTCTTTCCTAAATTATTTCTTCCTTTTCGTAGATTCTCTCTCAATAAGTAGTGTGTCAAGTTCAATTGTGTGAGGAATAAAACTGTTAGGTGAATTTATTTGTGTAAGAATAAGTTTTGCAACTTGTATGCCCATTTCAAATGTGGGGTGGGAAACAGAAGTTAAAGCAGGATCAACAAGTTTTGAGTGAAATTCATCTGTAAAACCAATTAATCCAATTTCATGGGGTATTTTTTTACTTTGTTTTTTAAGAAAATCCATAATTCCAAATGTTACCAGGTCGTTAATACCAAAAATAGCATCCGGAGGATTTGGGAGATTTAATAAATATCTTGTGGCTTCGATCGCTGCTTCAAAACTTAGTTTAGTACTCACTAGGTATTCTTCTTTAAATACCAGGTTATTTTTTTTTAATCCTTTCTTATAACCTTCATTTCTCTGTTGACATATACTAAGATGATTGGGGCCACTTATAAATGCGATTTGCTTATAGCCTTTATCTACGAAATGGGATACAATATTTATGGATGCCTCTTCATTTTTTGCTATAACAGCAGAAAAAAGTGGATTTTGTAAAATTCTGTCGAAGAAAACTATTGGGAAATGTTCTTTTTGTAGTTCTAAGAAAAGGTTGGGATCACTTGTCTCTTTTGATAGACAAATAATCAGCCCGTCAACTTGTAAGCGTAATAAATTCTTGATTGATTCTTTTTCTTTTTCGTATGATTCATCCGATGAACTTATCACAATGTGGTAATTGTTTTTACGGGCTTCTGCATCAATACCTTTAATAATTGAAGAATAGAAATGAGTTGCAATATCCGGAACGATTACACCAAGCGTAAATGTTTTATCCTGAAGTAATCCTAATGCAAAAGGATTTGGAGAATAATTCCACTCTTCAGCAAGTTTGTTTACTTTATCTTTTATCTCTTTGCTGATGTTGGGATGATCCTTTAATGCACGAGAGACTGTCGAAATTGAAATCCCTAATTTTTCTGCAATATCTTTTAGCGATACTTTTTTCTTCATTCTGTAGTTGTATGATTTTTGTCATGTTTTTCTTTATGCAAACCTTTGATCAAACCTTTGCATAGATTCGGTGAAAATTAGTTATTGTCTGATATTCAACTCATTCATATATTTGTTAATACAATTGTTTTTAGTAAAAATAGGAGAAACTTTAGGATTTTTAAATCAATTAATTTATAAACAAAGTATATATGGATGAAGATTCAGGAGGAGTTATAAATTCTCAGTTAGTTCCTAAAATAAAACTTTCGTCAGGAGATGAAATTCCTGTAATTGGACTTGGAACTTTTGGTTCTGATAAATATTCTTCTGAACAAGTATCAGAAGCTCTTTATAACGCAGCAAAGGTAGGTTATAGACATTTTGATTGTGCTTCTGTATATGGCAATGAAAATTTAATTGGAAATGTTCTAACTAAATTATTTAACGAAGGTTATGAGCGAAAAGATTTTTGGATAACATCAAAATTATGGAATGATATGCATGATGAGAAAGATGTTATTCCTTCCTTTGAAAAAACGTTATCAGATCTTAACCAGGATTATTTAGATTTATACCTAATTCATTGGCCTTTCCCAAATCATCACCCACCAGGGTGTAATGTTGATGAGAGAAATCCAAATGCGAAACCTTATATCCATGAGAATTATATGAGAACATGGAGAAAGATGGAAGAGTTAGTTGAGAAAGGATTGGTGCGAAATATAGGTACTTCAAACATGACAATTCCAAAGTTGAAATTGCTTTTGCAGGATGCAAAAATAAAGCCTGTTGTTAACCAGATGGAACTACATCCTCATTTTCAGCAGAAGGAGCTATTTCAATTTTGTGTAGAAGAAAGTATTCAAGCGGTTGGATATAGTCCTTTAGGTTCACCAAGTAGGCCAGAAAGAGACAGGACGATTTCAGATACATCCGATATAGATGATCCGGTAATCGTTGAAATTGCTAAAAAATATAATGTGCATCCGGCATATGTCTGTATTAAGTGGGCAATTCAAAGAGGACAAATTCCTATACCTTTTTCAATAAAGAAAAGTCAATATATATCCAATCTTCATGCTGCTGTTTCAGATCCTTTAACTGAAAAGGAAATGAAAGCTATAGAAGGAATAGATAAGAATTGTCGCTTGATAAAAGGCCAGGTATTCCTTTGGGAAAGTGCTAAAGGATGGGAAGATTTATGGGATTTAAATGGAGAAATTACTAACTAAAAAAAGAATAGAAATGGAAAATGTACCTTCAAATATGATGGCTGCTTACCTGCCAGGTGACAGTACTGTTACATTAAAACAAGTTGTTGTGTCTGAACCCGGATATGGGCAGGTTCTGGTAAAAACCAAATCTTCAACAATTTGTGGTAGTGATATCAGGGCAATTTATCATGAGCATCTTGGAAAAGGTCCTGAAGGGTATCAAAATAAGATAGCTGGGCATGAGCCATGTGGCCAGATTGTTAAGTGTGGACCAGGAATGAAACGCTTTAAAGAAGGCGATCGTGTAGTTATTTACCATATTTCAGGATGTGGTGTTTGTAATGATTGTCGAAGAGGATATATGATTTCCTGTACCAGCAAACATCGTGCTGCTTATGGTTGGCAACGAGATGGGGGAATGGCCCCTTATATTTTAGCTGACGAGAAAGATTTGATATTTCTTCCGGATGAATTAACATATACGGATGGAGCACAAGTAGCATGTGGATTTGGTACTGTTTATGAAGGGCTGGAAAAAATTGGGGTTTGTGGAAATGATGATGTACTTGTTACAGGTTTAGGACCTGTTGGCTTAGCCGCGTTAATGTTGGCAAAAGCAATGGGAGCAAATAAATTAATAGGAGTCGATACGAACAAAGAAAGGTGTCAGTTAGCCAGAGATTTGAATCTGGCTGATGAGGCTTATGTTTCAGATGAAAAGATATTAGGAAAAGTAATGTCGGCAACAAATGGACGTGGTTTTGAGCGTGCTGTAGATTGTTCAGGAAACACCTATGCCAGACAATTATGTGTTCGGGCAACCCGTAAATGGGGTAAAATAGTACTAATTGGAGAAGGTGGTACGATGGAATTAAATCCAAGCCCGGATTTAATCCACGATCAGAAAACAATTTATGGCTCATGGGTAACTTCAACCTGGAAAATGGAAGAACTTGTAGAACGATTGGTTCGATGGAATATTCACCCCGAAGTTTTGGTTACACATAGATTTTCATTAGAAAAAGCAAGTGAAGCTTTTAAATTGATGGCCGAAGGAAACTGTGGTAAAGTAGCCGTGGTCTTTGATGAAGAACTTAAATAATTTATTCTAAATCCATAATTTGTATGAAAAGAAATTATATATTTCTAGCACTGATCATAGTTTTTGTGAGTTGTAACATAAAAAAAACGGAAAATAATAACCATGATAACCTGCCTTATGAAGAAACCTGGGAGTCTTTAGCGAAATATAATGAAGAACCCGAATGGTTTAAAGATGCAAAACTAGGTATTTATTTTCATTGGGGTGTTTATTCTGTCCCTGCATTTGGGAGCGAATGGTATCCTCGAAATATGAATTTTCCGGATAGCAAGGAATATAAACATCATCTTGAAACTTATGGTCAATTATCAGAATTTGGTTATCATGATTTTGTTCCTATGTTCAAAGCAGAATATTTTGACGCTAACGAGTGGGTAGATCTTTTTAAGAAAGCTGGAGCTCGGTTTGCAGGGCCTGTTGCCGAACATCATGATGGTTTTTCAATGTGGGATAGCGATATTACTCCCTGGAATGCAATGGATAAAGGGCCGCAAAAGGATATAACAGGTGAGTTAAAAAAAGCAGTGACTGCCAATGGAATGAAGTTTATTACAACATTTCATCATGCCCGTAATTTACAGCGTTATTCAGATTCACTTAATGAAGTGAAGTTTGAAGATAGTCATTATCCTTTATTTGAAGGAACACCGCAAACGATAGATGACAAAGAATTAAATTATTTATATGGAAATATTCCGGAGGGGCAATGGCTAGAAGAAGTTTGGTTTGGAAAATTAAAGGAGGTCATAGATAAATATAGTCCGGATATTATTTGGTTCGATTCCTGGCTCGATAAGATTTCTGAGGAATACCGAAAGAAGTTTTGTGCCTATTACCTGAATGAAGCTTCAAAAGAAGGAAAAGAGGTTGTTATTGTTAGAAAACAAGATGATTTGCCTTTAGACGTAAGTGTGGACGATTTAGAGAAGTCGCGGAAAAATGAGATGGGCGAAAAAGTTTGGATGACAGACGAAACGGTAAGTAAAGGTAGTTGGTGTTATACAAATGATTTAGAGATAAAATCATCAACAGATATTATTCATACATTGATTGATATCGTTAGTAAGAATGGTGTGCTCCTTTTAAATGTTTCACCCAAAGCTGATGGCACGATACCAGAGGAACAAAAAGCTGTTTTATTGGAGATAGGAGAGTGGCTTGAAAAGAATGGACGTGCTATTTATGAAACGAGACCTTGGTATACATATGGCGAGGGACCAACAAAAGAACCTGAAGGCCATTTTGATAACCATGCAGAGTTTTTAAAAATTAAGTATTCAGAAAAAGATATCCGTTATACGAGTTCAAAAGATGGGAAAACTGTTTATTGTTCAATTCTTGGAATACCTAAAAAGTCTGATTTAATTGAGTTTAAATCATTCTCGAAAGAGAATATCAATTCAGGTTTAGAAATAAAAGAAGTGAAATTGATAGGAAGTGAGATCCCCGTTAAATGGACATTCAATGAGTCTGGAATTAGAATTGTTTCTCCTGGGTTTGAAAACAATGAAAGGGCTGTTGTTTACGAAGTAATGATAAAATAGACGTGTTTTAGCATTTAAAATTTATTGTTTTATAAGAAAACCCTTTAGAGGTTATTTAATTTTTATGATAGAGGTTAACCTTTAGAGGGATTTTTTTTGTTTGAAATATGGATGAAAGATTGATTTTTATTGTTTTTAGAGAACTATAGGAGTAGCTGTCCCGGATTTTTTAGCTTATATTTTTGGATTTAGAAGATTTTATTATGTTATTTGTTTGATTGTTTTTGCTTATTAGTATTACAAATAAGTGTCTTTTTCATTTAAAAAAAATATATTAGCAGAATAGACTGTTTTTCTTTTGAAAAAGCTAAAAGTATCTAAACAATGTGAAACTAATTATGTTAAAGCTAACGAGTAACTGATTTATCTTTAGTAAAAAAAACTTCGTTTATGTGAATTGAAATAGTATATCATTTATAAATACTGTTTAATTAAATAATGACGAATAGCAACGAAAAAAACTATATAGTAGGTTTAAAGCATGACGATATAAATGCTTTCGAAAAGCTATTTAATAATTATCAGCATAAAATCTACAATTTCTCTAAAAGTTTGTTGGGATCTCAAATCCAGGCAGAAGAGATTACCCAAGAAGTTTTTATTGCATTGTGGAATAATCGGCATAAATTGGATGAAAATGGGTCATTTTCCAGCTATATCTTCAAAATAACCAGAAATCAGGTAAATAATTATATAAGTAAATCATTACACAAGAAAATTTTTCTGGATTATTTTGAAAAGAATGAGGAAAAGCCACAAACATTTACTGAAAATGAGGTTTTATTTAATGAACTTAAAATAATATTAGAAAGGTCAATTGAAAAATTACCCCCAAAACGAAAAAATATTTATCGCTTAAATAGAGAGGATGGGTTAACCTATAAACAAATAGCCGAACAGCTTAATATTTCGGAGAATACTGTTGATACTCAGATGCGTAAGGCAATAGAGTTTATCAAGGATACTATTCTGGAGGAATATAAATAGGGCTTTAGAATGAGGCGGTTTTCCTTTTTTTTGTTAAAAAAAGTTAAAAAAAATTAAATGTTGATTCACGGAAAGTAGATGCTCATCATATTATATTAGTGAATGGAAGTAGAAGAAAGAAATATAATTCAGGATTTGCTCGGTAAATTTCAAAAGGATGAGATGGTTCATGCTGAGATTAATGAGTTGAACGAGCTTATTAATAATGAATTAGAACATAATTCTCTTGAAAAATATTATACTGAAATTTGGGATTTAAGCTCAAAAAGACATTCTGATATACATTCTGAAGAATTATTTAATAAAATTAAAAATTCTATTTCAATAAGTGAGCAGACAGAAACAAAGGTTATCTCTTTAAAAAGTAAGTCAATAGGTTTTGCCCTTAGATATGCTGCTGTATTTATAATTGCCTTTCTATCAGCTTGGTTTGGCAGAATAATTTTTGTAGAAGAAAATACAATTCAAAAGTATAACGATGAAAACATCGTTGAGGTTTTATATGGATCAAAATCTCAAATTCAGTTACCAGATGGTTCTGTTGTTAATTTAAATTCGGGCAGCCGTATAACGTACCCAACATCATTTAAAGATGGACATAGGGATGTTTATCTGTCAGGTGAAGCTTTTTTTCAGGTAGAAGCAGACGTAGAATCTCCATTTTATGTGCATACTTCTGATTTAACCGTAAAGGTTACCGGTACCGAGTTTAATATAAAATCATATCCGGATTCAAAAAGTATTGAAACAACACTAGTTAAAGGGAAATTACAAATACTCGATAAGAAAAAGAAAAATAAGACGATAGCTGTGCTTTCTCCAAATGAAACAGCTGTATTTAAGAAAGCTAACTTCAAAGATGAAGATGAGGAGGAAACAAAAGATATTCCTTTAAATTTTAAAGAACATAAACCTATTTATGTTAAAAATGAGATTAATACAAGTGATACTTATGCTTGGAAAAATAACTTACTTGTTTTTAATAATCAGAATTTTTACGATCTTGCAGTTCGTCTTGAAAGATGGTATGATGTAGAAATAAATATCCAAGACAAAGAAATAGCTAACGAACGATTTACTGGTAAATTCGATAAGGAGACAATAGAGCAGGCTTTAAATGCTTTGCAATTAATCGTTCCTTTCGAATATGAGATTAAGAAAAATAATATAACTATAAGAAATAAATAAACTAACTGATAATAATTAACTAATACTATTTTTGCCTATGGGATAATTAGAATAAACTCCGAAAAAAACAGGGAGTGTTACATTGCTACATAACAACACTCCCTGAAGAAATTCATTTTGTTAACTTTTAAACACTCAAATTTATGAAAAAACCTAATTTTTTTTATAGGGATAGGAATATTATTTCTTTTTTCCCTAAGAACTTAAAAAGTCTACTGATTATGAAATTAATTACTTTATTGCTGACTGTAAATCTTTTAAGCTTAAATGCGAGTCTTTTTTCACAAGGTGAAAAAGTCAATCTTTCGCTAAAAAAAGCTACATTAAAAGAAGCGTTTTTTGCTTTAGAGGAGCAAACAAACCTTAAGTTTCTCTATAGTGATAAAATGATCGAAGATCAAATGGTCTCAATTAACGCAAGAGATCGTGAACTCGATGATGTGTTAAAACAAGTATTATCTAATACTGGAAATACATATCATTTCCTGGAAAATAACCTGGTTGTTATTACTCCTGATATGAAAGCTGCTCAGGAGCTTGTTGTAAAAGGTGTTGTAAAAGATTCTGATGGTAATTCTTTACCTGGTGTTAACATCGTTGAAGTTGGAACAACAAACGGTTCTGTTACTAACTTAGACGGAGAATATACATTATCAGTTTCTTCGCCATCTGCTGTTCTACAATTTTCATATGTTGGTTTCTTAACAGACGAAGTACAAGTAGAAGGAAAATCTGTTATTGATGTTGTTTTGGTTGAAGATATCCAATCATTGGAAGAAGTTGTAGTAGTTGGTTACGGTTCTCAGAAAAAAGAGAGTTTAACAGGAGCTATTTCTTCTGTAACGGCTGATGATGTTAACAAAGGTGCTTCTGCAAATGCTGTTCAACGTATTCAAGGTAAAGTTTCTGGTGTAACCATCGTTAACTCACACACACCTGGTGGTGAAGCTACAGTGCGTGTAAGGGGTATGGGTACAATCAACAACAACAACCCATTATACGTAATTGATGGTGTACCAACAAAAGAAGGTATGTCACAACTTAACCCCAATGATATTGAGTCTATGACCGTACTTAAGGATGCGTCTTCTGCTGCTATCTATGGAGCAAGAGGTGCTAACGGTGTAATTATCATCACTACTAAAAAAGGTAAAAGTGGAAAAGCACAGATCTCATTCAATGCAAGAGTTGGTGCACAAAAAGCTTCTACCAAGTATGATTTATTAAATACAAAAGAGTACGGAGAACTTGTATTTCTTGAAGGTCAAAATTCTGGTTTAACAAATGTAGGTAACGACCTTTATGGTTATGGTTCTTCCCCTGTAATTCCTTATTACTGTTTAGCAGGTAGTAGTATTGCAGATGAAGGTGCTGCAGCTGCAGATATGTCAAACTATAGCTATGAGCCAGGAAATTACTATTTTATTGTAAAGTCAAATCAGGAAGGAACAGATTGGTGGGATGAGATTTTCCGTACTGCAGGCGTTCAGGATTATAACTTATCGATTACAGGTGGTAGTGAAACCGGACATTATGCATTTTCTGGTGGATATTATCACGAAGACGGACTTTTAATTCATACTTCTTATGACAGATATTCTTTACGTTCAAATGCAGGTGCAAAATATAATGATTGGTTAGAAGTAGGTGAGAATTTAGGTGTTGTTTATTCAGAAACTTCAGGTAACTTTACTGATAACCGTGAATCTTCTGCTGTTTCTCATACTTATCGTATGCAACCTATTATCCCTGTTTACGATGAAGGTGGAAATTTTGCAGGTACTCAAGTTCCTACTACAGGAAACGGACAAAACCCTGTTGCTATGCTTACCCGTGATAAAGATGATTTCTCTCACAGAATGAGAGCTACTGGTAGTTTCTTTGCTGAAGCAACATTCTTAAACGATTTTAAATTTAAATCTCTATTTGGTGTTGATTATTTAACAAACAATACAAGGGATATTTCAAGAATTGACCCTGAAACTTCTGAGCCATCAGTAAGTGACGCGCTTTCAAATTATAATTATACAACACTTCAATGGAACTGGGCAAATACCATTAATTATAACAAAACAATTAATGATTCTCATAACTTTAATGTTATAGCTGGTGTTGAAACAGTTAACAATACATACCGTTACATTGGTGCTTCACGTTCTGTTTTCTTCTCAAATGAAGAAGGGTATATGTACTTAAATACAGGTGAGTCTGGAATTAGTAACGAAGGTTCTGGTTCAGACTGGAGAACTTTATCATACTTCGGACGTTTGAACTATGATTATTTAGGAAGATATTTAGTTGAAGGTACATTCCGTCGTGATGGTTCTTCTCGTTTCGGTGCCAATAACCGTTGGGGTAACTTCCCTGCATTCTCTTTAGGATGGCGTCTTTCTGATGAATCATTTATGGCTGCAACTTCTGGCTGGTTAGATAACCTTAAACTTCGTTTTGGTTGGGGTATGTCTGGTAACGATGAGATTGGAGACTATAATGGTTTTACTACTTTCCAAACGGCAGTTGGTTATTCTTACTATGATTTAGGAGGTTCAAACAGTTCAACTACTGCTGGTTATGAATCTGCTGCTTTTGGAAATAAAGATGCAAAATGGGAGGCAACTACAACAACAAACTTTGGTATTGATATGGGCGTATTAAACAACAGTCTTACGTTTGGTGTTGATATTTGGCAAAGAATTACAACAGATATGTTATATAGAAAAGCTATTGCTGATGTTGTTGGTACAGCTGACGCTCCTTATATCAATATTGGAGAAATGAAAAACCGTGGTATTGATATTACTGCTTCATATAGAAATACTGCCATGGGTGGAGATTTCCAATATAACATTACAGCAAATGTATCTCGCTATAAAAATGAAATCGTAAAACTTACTGATAACGAAGATGAATTCTTAGCTGGTGGTGAGTTACGTAACATGTCTTATACCCGTTCATATGTTGGTTGGGAATACCCTGCATTCTATGGATATGAAGTAGCCGGTATTTTCCAGACCCAGGAAGAAGCTGATGCATGGGCAGTTGGTATTGGTTCAGACGGAACTTACAATGAGCCTGGTCACTTTAAGTATGTAGATCAAAATGATGATGGCGTTATTGATGATGAAGATAGGGTTAACATTGGTAGCCCTCACCCAGATTTTTATGGTGGTTTAAATATTGATCTTCAATACAAACAATTCGACTTGTCTGCATTCTTTAATTATAGCTATGGAAACGAAATGGTTAACTATGTAAATCGTTGGATTAACTACAACAACTTCCTAGGAAACCGTAGCAAAGCCAGGTTATACGAATCTTGGGGCAGCCCATACCTAAGCGATAACAGTAAAGCTACTTTAGCTAAAGCAGAACAAAGTGATGAGGAAAGCCAATATCCTTCTACACATTTCTTAGAAGACGCTTCATATTTACGTTTAAAAACACTTCAATTAGGATATAACTTACCTAATAGTGCAGTTCAGAAATTAGGAGTTTCTAGTTTACGTGTATACTTCCAGGTTACCAACCTATTTACTTTAACTAAATATAGCGGACTTGATCCAGAAGGTGGTATTGACCCTGATGCAGCTTCAAATGGTGATACATTAATGGGTATCGACAGAGGTGCATGGCCTACTCCTCAGCAATTTATGTTTGGTGTAAGTTTAAACCTATAATTTGAACATTAAAAAACAGATATAACATGAAAAAGATATTTAACATTATATTAATACTTTCTCTCGTAGCATTATATTCCTGCGATGAAGAATACTTAGAGACAGCTCCGTTAGGAAAAAGTGCCAATACTGATTTTTATTCAGTTGCAGGTATAAAAGGTTTACTTACCGGGGCATACGCACTTGTTGATGGTTCAACAGCTGATACTTATACAGAATCATGGGCTGGTTCTGTTACAAATTGGGTTTGGGGAGCTGTTTGTTCCGATGACGCATACAAAGGTTCAACCTACAGTGACCAATCTCCAATCAATACATTAGAAGCATATTCGCCATTAGCAACAAACAGTTATTGTGCTGGCAAATGGACAATGAATTTTGATGGTGTTTCTCGTTGTAATGATGTATTAAAGACCATTACCGCTGCTGTTGCTGATGGAGCTATTACTGAGGCAGATGTAGCTGTATACAAGGCAGAAGCATTATTTTTGCGAGCATGGTTCCATTTTGAGTTAAAAAGAGTATTTGATAATATTCCTTATATAACCGATGATGTTGAAGACGAAGCATTGGTTAAAAATACAGTGGATGCTTGGCCATTTATCGAAGCTGACCTTGAAGCTGCTATTGCTGTTTTACCAACTTCTCAAAACGATGTAGGAAGATGCACAAAATATGCTGCTGAAGCAGTATTGGCCCGTGTTCATCTTTTCCAGGGAGATTACTCTGCTGCTAAAACATATCTTGATGATATCATTAGCAATGGAGGATATTCACTTGTTGATTCTTATCATGATAATTATAAAATTCCAACAAACAACAACAGTGAATCTATTTTTGAGATTCAGTATGCTGTAAATGACGGTGTATATGGTTCAACTAATGCGGGTTGGGGCGATTGCCTTAACTTCCCTCAAGGTGGCCCATTTGGTACATGTTGTGGTTTCTTCCAGCCAACTTATAACTTAGTTAATGCATTTAAAGTTGATGATGACGGATTACCATTGTTTGATACATTTAATGATACAGACTTAGCAAACGATAGGAACGTTGCTGAAACAGAATCATTTACTGTAGATGAGGCTTATGTTGATCCAAGATTAGATTGGACAGTAGGAAGACGTGGGATCCCATTTCTTGATTGGGGTGTTTATGCTGGTAAAGCATGGGTTCGCGATGTAAACAACGCAGGTCCTTTTATGTACAAAAAGAATATGTTTTATTCTTCAGAGAAAGCTTCTTATGCTACTTCAACAGGTTGGGCTGTTGGTGTAAATGCTAACAATTACAGGGTCTACAGGCTTGCTCATGTTTACTTGTGGAGAGCTGAGGTAGCTGTTGAAGAAAATGATTTAGAATTAGCCAGACATTATGTAAACTTAATACGTGCAAGAGCAGGTAACGATGTTGTTATGGGTAAAGCAACTGAAATTATAACAGGAGGTGTAGTAAGTGGTTATACAGTTGATGAAACGCAACCAGCTGCTAATTACAATGTTGGATTATATTCTTCATTCCCAACTCAGGCCTATGCAAGGCAAGCTGTACAATGGGAATTACGTCTTGAATTCGGTATGGAAGGACAACGTTTCTTCGATTTAGTACGTTGGGGTATTGCCAAAGAAACTCTTACAGATTACGTAAATAAAGAGAAATCAAAAATTGATTATCTTTCTGCAGCTAATTTTACTGAAGGAGTTAATGAATATTGGCCTATTCCACAGGATCAAATCGATATTCAAAATGTGAATGAGGAAATCTTAACTCAAAATACTGGTTACTAGTAGTAAAGATTAAAATCAAATGGAAACAACAAAAAGAGATTTTCTTAAAAAACTATCGCTCTTGTCTGTAGGAGGTATGTTTGCCGGTTCCGGGACTTCTGTTCTGGCATCCAATAACTCAAGTAGACTCTTATCTTCATCTAAGAAAATAGGTCTCCAGATTTATTCACTCGGTAAAGAATTAACCGAAAACGTACCTGCAGGTATGAAAAAAATAGCTGATATTGGTTATAGCTATATTGAACTTGCTGGTTATGGAAATAGAAAAATGGGGGAATACAGTGTTGAAGATTATCGTAAGATTGTTGAAGATGCGGGATTAGAGATAAGAAGCTCGCATGTTAATCCAACAGCAAGAGACTATACAAAGGCGAATAAAGGTGAAGTTATCGATTTTTGGAAAAAAGCGGTTGAGGATCATGTTAAGTTAGGTGTTAAAACCTTAATTCAACCCGGAATGCCAACTATCGAAACTCATGATGACGCCGCACTTGTATGCGAAATATTTAATGAGGCCGGTTCTATTTCAAAAGATGCTGGTATTAAGTGGGGGTATCACAACCACAATATGGAGTTTAAAAGAATTCTTTCTGAAGAAGATAAGAAAAAAGATGCTCCATGGTGGATGCCTGTTGGCGATGTTGCCTATGACTTAATGCTGAACGGAACCGATCCTGACTTGGTGTTTTTCCAAATGGACGTTTATTGGACGGTTATGGGACAAAATGATCCTTTAGAATATTTCGAGAAATATTCAAACCGTTTCCCTGTTCTTCATATTAAAGATCGCTCAGTTTTGGGTAAATCTGGTATGATGAACTTCGAGAATATCTTTAATAAAGCTTACGAAATAGGCGTTAAAGATTTCTACGTTGAATTGGAAGCTGTTAAGGAAGGAATGACTCAATTTGAAGGTGTTAAACAATGTTTTGACTACCTGGCAAGTGCTGAATTTGTGAAATAGCAATTCTAATTTTTCATAGTCATTAAGCCCTGCATAAATTTTTGTGCAGGGCTTTTTTTTTTAATTGTCATATTGTGTTGAAACGTCTGACGTGTAGGCCTATGGAGAGAGCAAATAATTAATTTTATATAAACTTTGTACTCATGGTAAAACACACTAATTTAGTTGGCTGGTTAAGTTGAAAGTAAAAGATAATTAATTATAGTAGGTAAATTATGAAACATCTAAAATTAGTATTGCTGGCTCTTTTTGCTGGTTCTTGTGTTTTTGCCCAAAACGATTGGGAAAATCCCGGCCTTTTTGAAAGAAACAAAGAAAAGGCGAGAGCAACATTTTATCCTTACTCAAGTATTGAAAAAGCATTGGAAAACAATGTTAAATCTGCTCAGTTTGTTAAATGCTTAAATGGAAATTGGAAGTTTAATTATGTAGGGAAGATTTCTGAGCGACCATTGGATTTTCAAAATCTTGATTTTGATAATTCTAATTGGGATGATATTCCTGTTCCAGGTAACTGGGAAATGTATGGATATGGATTTGCAAATTATGTAAATATTGATTATCCATTTAAAATGAATCAGCCCTATATTGAAGATTCTTACAGCCCTGTAGGTTCTTATGTAACTTATTTTGAGTTGCCTGATTCATGGGGTGGACGCGAAATTTATATTCAATTGGGAGCTGTAAAATCTGGTTATTATATATGGCTAAATGGCAAACAAGTTGGATATAGCCAGGATTCAAAATTGCCTTCAGAATTTAACCTTACCCCTTATTTAGTTGAAGGTAAAAATAAACTTGCTGTCCAGGTATTTCAATTTACAGATGGAAGCTATTTAGAAGATCAGGATTTCTGGCGTTTGTCTGGTATCCAGCGAGACATTTTCTTATTTGCTCGTCCAAAAACTTTTATTCGCGACTTTTTTGTAAAAGCTTCTCTAAACTCTGATTATAGTGACGGAGTTTTTGCTCTTGATGTAGAATTAAAAAATCAGAATAAAAAAACAGCTAAGAATTATACAGTGGAGTATAAACTTTTTGATTGTGAAGGGGAAGTCGTAATTAGTGGAAAATCAAAGAACCTTTCAATATCAAAAAATGCTACTACAAATTTTTCTTTTGATGCAACCGTCGATAATGTAAACAAATGGTCTGCCGAAGTTCCTAATTTATATAAACTGGCAATTGCATTATATGATGAAGATGGAAGTCTGGTTGAGGCTACATCAGCAAATATCGGTTTCAGGACAAGTGAAATTAAAAATGGCCAATTATTGGTTAATGGCCAACCAATACTTTTAAAAGGTGTTAACAGGCATGAACATGACGAATATTTTGGGCATGTAATTAATAAAGAGACAATGCTTAAAGATATTCGTATGATGAAACTTCACAATGTAAATGCTGTAAGGACATGTCACTATCCCAATGATCCGTTATGGTATGACTTATGTGATCAATATGGTATTTATTTATATGATGAAGCTAACATAGAATCTCATGGTTATGGATACGAACCGGAAAATACCCTTGCGAATAAGCCGGAATGGAAAGAAGCCCATCTTGCCCGAACATTAAATATGGTAGAAAGAGATAAGAATCACCCATCAGTAATTGTTTGGAGTATGGGAAATGAAGCAGGTGCCGGACCTAATTTTGTGGCTGCATATAAAGCTATCCATGAAAGAGATGGAAGCCGGCCTGTTCATTACGAAAGGGCTGAAAAACAAACTTCAGTTACTGAGCGTCATACTGATATCATTGCTGATATGTACAGAGGAATCGAAAGTATTAAAGAAAATTGGGTAGGAACCGATCCTGAACGTCCATTTATCTGGTGTGAATATGCACATGCGATGGGAAACAGTACAGGTAATTTTCAGGAATATTGGGATTTAGTAGAGTCTGAACGTCAAATTCAAGGTGGCTTTATCTGGGATTGGGTTGATCAAGGTCTGGCAACAACTGATGAACAAGGCAATAAATACTGGGCTTATGGTGGTCATTTAGAACCCAAAGGAGTTTATCATGATTACAATTTCTGTATGAATGGGATTGTAAATCCAGACAGAACACCACACCCTGGGATTTATGAAGTAAAAAAAGTATATCAAAATATTGGTTTCAAGTCTACTGATATTAAAAAAGGAAGTATAGTTGTTAAAAACAAAAGATTCTTCACCGATCTTTCCGATTGTATTATAAAATGGGAATTAGTTGCTAATGGTTCAGTACTAGAAACAGGAGAGCTTGTTCCTGGAGCTATTGCTCCACAAAACGACAAAAGTTTTACCTTAAATTTCACTAAGCTTGATGTTAATTCAGGTTCAGAATATTTTGTGAATTTATATGCCTTAAATAATACGAAAAAAGAATTTATTCCTTATGGATATGTTTTGGCCAGCGAACAGTTTAAAATAACAGATTATAATTTAGCAAAAGAAGTTCCTCAAACAACTGAAAAAATAAAACTTGTTGAGATAGGAGATGAAGTTATTATAGACGGTATCAATTTCGTTATTAAGTTCTCAAAAGTTAGTGGGGCATTAATTTCTTATGAGATGAATGGAAAGGGAATGATTACAAGTCCTATGGTTCCTGATTTCTGGAGAGCTCCAACCGATAATGATTTTGGCAATGAAATGCAAAAACGTTGTACAATTTGGAAAAATGCTGTTGGGGAGTCAACGCTTGAATCAATTTCCAGTAGCCAGGTTTCAGATACAAAAGTAACTGTAAATGTATCACAATCATTACCTACAGTTGAAGGAACAATTAATCTCGACTATGTCGTTTATGGAAATGGACAAATAGATGTTGACTATAGTTTCAAGGCCAATAAAGCTGATTTACCGGAAATACCTAGAATTGGAATGGTGTTGCAATTGCCAAAAGATATTGATAACCTTACATTCTACGGACGTGGTCCATGGGAAAATTATATCGACAGAAATACTGCTGCATTTGTAGGTGTATACAATTCGAAAGTGGCAGATCAATATTATGCGTATGCGAGACCTCAGGAAAATGGCCATAAATCTGATGTGAGATGGTTAAGTCTGGGAAATCAGTCTGGAATGGGATTAGGAATTAAAGCCAATAATGAGACCATTGGTTTTAATGCTTTACATCAACCTACATCTGCTTTTGATCCGGGAGAAGAAAAACAATTACGAACTCCTCTTGATGTTAAATCAGGTGATTTTGTAGAATTGCACATCGATCAAAAAATGATGGGTGTTGGAGGTGATAACAGTTGGGGTGCCAAACCTCATAAGCCGTATATGTTTTATGCTGACAAGGAATATAAATACAGCTTTAGTATTGTTCCTTTGAGATAAAATGAATTGAATAA
Organism: Bacteroidales bacterium; assembly: GCA_963665085.2. Classification (GTDB taxonomy): domain Bacteria; phylum Bacteroidota; class Bacteroidia; order Bacteroidales; family JAAAOM01. Next base: position 33,112 of record CAXXXS010000001.1, on the reverse strand, counting down.
AGAGGCTTCTTTGTTGTAAAGCAAGAGAAGTCTCTTTTTTTATAATTTTCCTTGCACCATATAAATCATTTGAATTTTTATTCAAAGTAAACCACACAATTATAACTGATATATCGAAAAGCTCAGTTGTATAATTAAATTATTCTCAAATCGACAAAGGTTAATAACTCCCTTATAATTCATAATTGACATTTTTTTCAATAAACAGATAGGTTTATTTATCTATTTCAAAATGATATTCTAAAGTCTTATTTTTTTAAGATATGAATGAGTACAAAATTAGAATTCATGTCTTTTATGTATGTAATGGGAATTCCCAGACTAATTAATACAAGAAATTCTAATCTATTAATCTGACGTTATGAAGAGAAAAAATAAATCCTTATTGTTGATAGTATTTTTATTTGTTTTTTATGCATGCAATAATAAGAATGAACGAATAATAAATGATGTAAACTGTATGCTCGGAACGGGTGGTGATGCTAATTTATTGCCTGTGGCATCAGTCCCATTTGGAATGGTTCAATTAGGTCCAGACATGTATTTGAATAATTCGGGCTACAAATATTCAGGAAATGAAATTATAGGATTTAGCCATACTCATATGTCAGGTGGTGGATGTAACGATTATAAGGATATTATGTTTTTTCCACAATCAGATTCTGGATGGATTAACAGGCAGATTTTTCCTTCAACAATCGTAGAGCCTTTTTTACATGAAAAAGAAACTGCTCAGCCTGGATATTATAGCGTTGAACTGTTAAATTCAAATATTCAGGTAGAATTAACAGCAACAGAAAGAAGTGGGATGCACCGTTATACATATCCTGAAAGAAAATCACAGCAATTGGTTATCAATTTAGCATATGGTCATAATTCGGGCTGTACCGTTTGCCAGGAATACAATTATGATACAGTCAGAATTTCTGGCATCAAGGTAATTGATGAAAAAACTATTTCTGGTTATCGGATATCCGATGGATGGTTAAAAGGCGTTACAGTGAATTTTTATGCTGAATTTTCTAAACCGTTTAAGTTGGTACAATTATATTCAGAAAAAAAGCTTGCAGAAAATGTTGATGAATTAAAAGGAACTGATTTAAGCGTTTTTATTGAGTTTGAAGATGATGGTAACCAGGAGGTAAATGCAAGGGTTGGTATTTCGCCTGTAGATGTTGAAGGGGCAAAACAAAATTTGAACTCGGAAATCCAAACCTGGAATTTTGATGAAGTTAAAGGGTATTCTCAGAATGTCTGGGAAAAAGAGTTATCCATCATTCAAATACCGGAGAATAGTTCAAATAGAAAGCTTTTTTATACCATGCTTTATCGCACTTTATTTTATCCTCAGCTTTATTCGGATGTAGATGGAAGGTTTAGAGGTTCAGATAATAAAATTCATCAGGGTGATTTTAGATATTTTGCTGGGACATTAAGTCTTTGGGATACTTATAGGGCCCAGAATCCATTTGTCGCGATTGTTCGTCCCGATATTGCAAACGACTTAATGAAAACTTTTATAGGACATTATAAAAATTTTGGACAATTACCTCAATGGGTAGGTGCTGCTGTTGAGAATTGGTGTATGATTGGTTTGCCTGCGCTTCCTATTATTGCAGATTGTTATTACAAAGGTATTCGGGACTATGATGTAGAAACACTTTATGAAGCAATGAAGGTATCTGCAAATATTGACACTTTCGGATTTTCAGAAGGAAATTGTGTTTATAAAGGAAATTGGCTGTATAAAAAATATGGGTACATCCCTTGTGAACAAGATATAAATTCGGTTGCCAAATCACTTGAATTTAATTACAGCGATTGGAGCCTGGCACAAATGGCGAAAATGCTGGGCAAAGATGAAGATTATGATTTTTATATGAATCGGTCTAAGGGTTACATTAATTTTTTTGATTCAACAACAAACCTTCTGAGACCAAAATATGCTGACGGGAGCTTTCGAAAACCTTTTGATCCTGTTTTTACGAATCACTATCACACAGGGGATGATTATTGTGAAGGTACTGCATACCAATGGACTTTTTCTGTTCCTCATGATCCGGTAGGATTAGCTGAATTAATGGGAGGAAAAGAGTGTTTTGCAGAACAACTGGATTCATTGTTTATTAGAAGTCCGGAAATACATGATGGTGGTAAAGGAGCTCCTGATCTGAATCCTAAAGGAATGATTGGACAATATGCACATGCTAATGAGCCAAGTCACCATATAATTTACTTATACAATACGATAGGTCAGTCCTGGAAAACTCAAAAATGGATAAATACGGTGAGAAATGATCTTTATTCGAATACACCAGAAGGTATTTGTGGGAATGAAGATTGTGGTCAAATGACAGCGTGGTATATTTTTTCATCCATGGGATTTTATCCGGTAACACATGGAGATGGGTTTTACTATATTGGAACACCTATGTTTAAAGAGTTTTCGTTGAAACATAATCAAGGGGTACTAACCATTAAAGCTGAAAATTTATCTAAGGAAAATATATATATCCAATCACTAAAAATTAATGGAGAATTATATGACAAGAATTGGCTGAAACATGAAGATATTTTTACAAGCAATACTCTACTGGAATTTGAAATGGGAAATACCCCTAATAAGGAATGGGGAAATCCATATAATGGACAATAGGATTCAGAAAAAATAAAAAAGAAATCTACTGTTATGTTTTTTTTGTGATGGAGGTTTTAACGTTTTGATTTTTAAAGTGTATGTTAAATATTTGTAGGTAAGGTAAAATAAATATGTTTTCAGTTAAGCAAATTGTTTTGTTTTCATCTATATTGCGAAGTTTTACAAAAAAATATGCTTTGCTTTTTCTAGAATGGGAGAAAACAAAAAAAATAGTGCAATTTCCGATTTATTACTTTGGAAAGAATTATGTGGGGGAAATGAGCTGGCTTTTCAAGAAGTATATAATCTATATGTGCAAGATTTGTATGATTATGGGGTTCGTTTCTCCCAGGATGAAGAACTCATAAAAGATTGTATCCAGGAATTGTTCGTTGATATTTATAGAAAACGAAATTCATTGGGAAAAACAGATAACATCAAATTCTATCTTCTAAAATCACTTAAACGAAAAATATTTAGGGCCTTAAAGAAAAACAATAAAATTGTTTATGTAGAAATAACTGAGATGCCTTTCTCTGTATCGGGTTCAATAGAGGATTTAATTGTAGAGAATGAAAAAAAGGATGAAGTTCAAACGAAATTATTAAATGCATTAGAGAAACTTTCTCCGCGGCAAAAAGAAGCAATTTTTCTAAGGTTTAACGAAGGATTGGAATATACTGAGATATGTGAAATCATGGAAGTTGATTATCAATCTGTGCGGAATCTTATTTTTCGGGCTGTTAGCAAGTTGCGTGAATTAATGCCAGGTGTATTGCTGTTAAATTATTTGCTTTCTCAACGATTTTATAAGTTTTTTTAAAAAAAATTATAAAAAAGTGAGTACAAAAAAGAAAACAAAGCCTTTTGTTGATAATGAAGCAGTACAAAGAATATAGTACAGAAGATTTTCTTGAAGATATCTTGTTTATTCAATGGGTAATAAATCCTAATAAAGAATCAATTTCTTATTGGGAATCTGTTATTGAAGAGAACCCAAAGAAAGAGCAAGATATTGAAAAGGCAATACAATTTATAAAATCTTCAAAATTTATATCTAAAAAGTTAGAGCCACAGGAGAAAAAAAGAATGTGGGGGGAAATAAAAGAAAAGATTAATCTTGAAAAGAAAAATAGAAAAACCTACTTTAATACTTTAAAAATTGCTGCCGGTATTCTTATTATATTTTCTCTTAGTTTCCTTTTCTATCAATCAATAAAAAGGGATCATGAGATTAATTATTCAGAAATAAAAGCAACAGAATCTGGACTCGATAATACAAAAGTAATACTCGCAGATGAATCAAAAATAGAGTTAGAACAAACAGAATCTACTATAAAATACGATGAAGACGGAGTGCTAGAGCTTAATAATGAAAAGGTTGTTGATAGAGAGAATGAATCTGGTGAAATTGCAATGAATCAAATAATTGTTCCTCGGGGGAAACGAGCTAGTATTAGTTTTTCAGACGGCACAAAAATTATATTAAACTCTGGAAGCCACGCCATTTATCCTGTAACTTTCTCTGATTCAAAAAGAGAAATATATGTTGAAGGGGAAGCTTATTTAGAAGTTGCCAAGGATAAAACTAAACCTTTCATTGTAAAAACCAACTCAATGAGTGTAAGAGTGCTGGGAACATCTTTTAATATTAAAGCATATGTAGAAGATGATGAAGCATCTGTGGTTCTTGTTGAGGGATCTGTTGAAATAAAAAATAAAAATAAGAAGACAAAACTTAGTCCAAACCAGCTATATAAATATAATGCACAGACAAAAGAGAATAAAGTTACAAGTGATGTAAATGTAATGGAATATATAGGGTGGAAAGATGGCTGGTTATTGTGTAACAGTGAGGAGTTAAAATCAGTTTTTAAAAAGCTTGAGATTTACTATGATGCTCAGATACTAATTAACGATCCAATAATAGAAACTTACAAAACATCCGGAAAATTAGAATTAAAAGAAAACATTGAAGATGTTTTAAAAATAATTTCCATTACCGCACCTATAAAATATAGTATTGATAACAAAACAATTAATGTATATGGTGGGAAAAATGAAACTAACTAATTGAGAAGCAAAATGTAGCTAAATAAAAAACCAGATAATACGCCAAATATTACCTGGTTAATTCAAAATCGTTTTAAACGATTCGTAGTACTTAATACTAACTTTTAAAAATTCAAATTTAATGAAAAAAAATTTTGAACGGGTAAAATTATACCCATTAATGAAGATGTTATTGTTAACGATGAGATTTTTATTTTTTTCTTTTTTTGTAGGAGTATTAACGGTAAATGCAAGTAATACCTACTCGCAGAACAAAACTTTTGATCTTAATTTCAGTGATAAAACACTGGGAGAAGTGTTTAAAGGGATTGAATCAGAAAGTGAGTTCATATTCTTTTACCTTGATGATGCAATAGATGTAAGTCGTAAGGTTAGCTTAACCGTTAGTAATAGTTATATTGAAGAGGTTTTGGATGAAATTTTTAAGAATACAAATAATTCATACAAAATTTTCGACAGGCAGATTATTATTTTTAAGGATGAATCATTATCACCTGTTAACTCTCAGTCAATGGTTCCTCTAACTGATAAATTTGCCAGACAGAGCATTGTTATAAAAGGAAAAATAACCGATTCAAATGGGTTGTCATTGCCAGGAGTTAATGTTTTGGAAAAAGGAACTTCTAATGGAACTGTTACAAACTTAGATGGAGAATATACAATTTCAGTTGTTTCTCCAAGTGCAGTTTTAAGTTTTTCTTATGTTGGTTATCTGACAGAAGAATTAAATGTTGAGAATCAAACAACGATAAATGTTGTGCTTGTTGAAGATATTCAGGCACTTGATGAAGTTGTAGTTGTTGGTTATGGTGCTCAAAAACGTTCAAACGTGACTGGTGCAATATCTTCAGTAAAATCAGATGATTTGGAACATCTTTCTGTTCACCGTGTTGACGAAGCTTTAAGAGGTAAGGCAGCAGGTGTAATGGTAGCAAGTGGCTCAGGACAACCAGGAAAAGCACCATCTATTCATATTCGTGGTGTTGGTTCTCTAGGAGAAACAAGTCCTTTGTGGATTGTTGACGGTGTTCGAATGGGGACTGGAAATTATTTTGATATTGCTGATATCGAGTCAATCGAGATTCTAAAAGATGCTTCTGCTTCTGCAATATACGGAGCTCAATCAGCTCATGGTGTTATTTTAGTTACTACTAAAAGAGGAAAGAATACAGATAAGTTAAACGTAAATTTTAAAGCAAATTTTGGTAAAAGTTCAGCTATGAATATGCCGGAATTACTTAAAAGAGATCAATATATTCAATGCGCAACTCAGTCTAGAGAAGCTGCAGGTATGGCTCCTGAAACTTCTTGGAGTGAGTCTGGTTTACCTGATACAGACTGGTTAGGTGCTTTTTACGATGGTAGCGGTTTAGAACAAAGTTATACGCTCTCTATCTCCAACGGAAATGATAAAGCAAATTATTATTTGTCTGGTGGTTATGACGATGAAGATGGAATTGTAATTGACAATAAATTTCAACGTTATAGCTTAAGGGCAAATTCAGACTTTAAACTTTTTAGTGACAGGGTTCGTTTAGGCGAATCATTTTTAATCTCCAGGACAGTTGAAAATCCCACTACTGCATCAAACAGTAGTACAACAGGAGGAGGTATTCCATGGAGATCAATACCATTATTTAATATTTATGATGAGACAAATGAATATGGTGGATGGGGTATTGCTCCAACTTATTTCCAGGGAGCTAACCCTATTGGTTGGCAACGCCAGAATCATGTTGAAAATAAATATAATCGTTTCGATGGGAATACATATTTAGAAATTGATTTGTTGGAAGGATTAATGTTTCGAACAACATTTGGTATAAATTATTACAGTTTTACTCAAAGTAATTTTGTTGAAGCATACTATTATGGCGGTTTTGCAGACACAATGAATAAATTATCTTATACGAATACCGATTATCAGAATCTAACCGCAAACTATATACTTTCATATGAGAAATCATTGGGGAATCATGAGTTTAAAGTAATGGCTGGTTACGAAGCAATTAGAGGTGAGAGTGTAACTGCTACTGCAGCAAAAACTAATCTTCCTCTAGATGTATCATGGAGTTTAAGTCTGGCAACCGGGGATGCATCAGTTACAGGAACGGTAAATAAATATGCAATATTATCTCAGTTTGGCAGATTTAACTATAATTACAACGAAAAGTATTTGTTGGAAGCAAGTGTCCGCAGAGATGCTTCTTCTCCTAAGTTTGGAAGTAACAATCTTTGGGGGGTATTTCCTTCTTTGTCTGCAGGATGGCGTATTTCTGAAGAAGATTTCCTAAAGGATATTGATTTTATATCAAATCTTAAATTAAGAGTGAGCTCAGGAACTTTAGGTTCTGATAATATTAGTTCATTCTTATATACCAAAACATATTCAAATTATCGTTCAAACTATGCATTTGATGTTGCTGCAGCTAACAAGGTGGCAGGTTTTTACCTAAGTAAATTTTCAAACGAAGATGTTAAGTGGGAAGAAATCACCATGAATGATATTGGAGTTGATTTAGGAATCCTTGATAATAAATTCTTTTTAACAATGGATTATTACGTTAAGAAGACTTCAGATATGTTGTATGCCATTCAATTACCGCCTACAGTAGGACTTTCCTATATTTATGCAGATACACAACCTGTTGAAATGAATATTGGTGAAATGAAAAATTCAGGATTTGAAGTTGCATTAAATTATAGAGAACAGATTAATGATTTAAGAATTAATATTTCTGCCAATAGTTCATTTATGAAAAATGAGTTAACTAAATTGGTTGAAGATGCTAGTATTACTTCTGGAAATGCAGGTATAGTATTTTCTTATGCAGGCGCTTCAACTTCCAGATCTGAAGTTGGTATGCCATTAGGAAGTTTTTATGGATATGAAGTTGAAAAAATATTTCAATCAGATTCAGAAGTAGAAGCCCTAAATGCGTTAGCTCCGGATGGAATTTATCAGGCTAGTGGAACTGCTGCAGGAGATTTTAAATACAAAGATTTAAATGGAGATAATGAAATAACTGAAGATGACAGGACATTTCTGGGTAATCCTTGGCCTAAAATGATTTATGGTTTCACAACAAGTCTGGAGTGGAGAAATTTAGACCTTAATATTTTCTTACAAGGTGTTCAGGGTGTAGATATATTTAATGGTTCTAAAGCATTGTATCAAACATTATTTAGTGATTACAATGCATCAACACAGGCTTTAAATGCATGGACAGCAGAAAATCCAACTGATCAGCCAAGATTACATCAGACAGATCCAAATGGTAATTTTAGAAAACCATCTTCTTATTTTGTTGAAAATGGAGCATATCTAAAAGTAAGAAATGTTCAACTTGGATATAATTTACCTGCATCAATATTGAAAAAAATTAATGTTGAGAGAGGTCGTATTTTCGTTAATGTTGACAATCTACTAACATTTACAAAGTATTCTGGAATTGATCCTGAATTAGCTGGTAGTAATACCGCAAGAGGTATTGATAATAACTCTTACCCACAAACTCGTACTGTTAGTTTTGGAATTAATTTAGGTTTATAATTTACAAATTGAATATTAAATAAGAAACAAATGAAAAAAATAATAAATATATTACTGAGTGTTCTTTTATTTATATCATTTGGATGTTCTGATGAATTTCTAAATATAAATAATGAGAATGAGTTAGCAGCAGAAACATTTTTTACAAACCTGAGTAACCTTGAACTTGCTTTGAATGGAATTTATTCATCAATTAATTCTGCTGAATTATACGGTATGGATTATCCTGCTAAGGTTGCTCCGATGTTAGCTCATACCAGTGATCAGGACTGGCTTGGAACTGCTGCCTGGAACCAGTTAGGAACCAATGAAGTAACTTCTGATAATAGTATTGTACATAATACATGGAGAGGATTATATCGTGTAGTAACCAGGGCAAATGATTTTTTAGAAAATGCACAGGTATATCAGGAAGAGAATATGATTAGTTCAGAGGTAGAACGAGTAAATCAAATGTTGGGAGAGGCCTATTTTTTAAGAGCATGGGCTTATTTTACACTTGTTAGGTTGTGGGGAGAAAGTACACCAGCTGTTGACGGTACTAAATTAGCCGTGCCGCTAATTACAACTGTCCCTAAAACCTTAAATGATGTAAATGTTCCCAGGGCTTCTGTTAATAGTATATATGAGCAGATTATCGAAGACTTGTTAAAAGCAGAGGACATGTTACCCGATGAGTGGGATGATAATGATGCAGCCCGTGTTGACGCTTATGCAGCAAAAGGTTACCTGGGTAAGGTTTACCTTTATAAAGAAGATTATACCAAAGCAAAAAATTATTTTACTGAAATAGTTTCAAATGATGAACTTGCTCTTGTTCCTTTTGATGAATATGATGGATTATTCCATGGTGAAACAGAATTTAGTGAAGAGTCAATTTGGGAATTAAATTTCCGTATTGATTTTGAAAACGCTTCTGGTTTTGGCGGGCTGGGAACAAGGCTTGCACTTATTACTGCACCTAAGGGAACAGGATGGAGCAATGTTTGGCCTCATGATGAAAATATAAAACGTTTTGGAAGTGATCCCAGATTACGTATAAATGCATTAGAGCCTGGTGTTGATACAGTGACAAACTCAAAAGGAGAACAGATCGTACTTGAAGCATTCACCGGTGATGAAAATACATTAGGATGGAGTTATAAAAAATATATTCCACAGGATTTTTCAGTTTTTACTACAAACGTCGGATACGGTGCAAACTACCATATGATGCGTTTAGCCGATGTTTATCTTATGTATGCTGAAACATTAAATGCTTTGGGAGAGGATAATACAGCATTGGAATATGTTAATAAAGTAAGAAGAAGAGCTTACAATAGCGATCCAGATATCGCAAATGCAATTGTTGATTATACTGGATTAACAGGAACTCAATTGAGAGATTCAATCAGAGAAGAACGTTTTAGAGAACTTTTTAATGAAGGACATCGATGGTTTGATATTGTAAGATGGGGAATTGCTGATGAAGAATGTTCACGCTATGTAAAAACAAATGCTGGAACGATTAATTTCGACGATCCAATAGATAATTATCTTCCAATACCAATTAAAGAATTAGAAAATAATTCAGCTATGACATCTAGCACAGGTTATTAATTCTTTAGAAAGATAATGAGATTGTTCATAAAGTCATTTGATTGTAAACTCTGTCAGGTTCTTCAAACTCTGATAGGTTATATCAATTAATTGCAGAAACCTGACAGAGTCACTAGACCTGTCAGAGTTTCTTTCTGGGCAACCTCATAAAAAAAACAGATTAAAATAAAATTTATAGCGACAATAGGGAAGAAATGAAAGAAAGGGTAAAAAATGAAAGAGTCTTCAGATTTATTGCTGTTTTATTGCCTTTCTTTCTTTTGTTTTTTATTGAAATTCTGTTAAGACTATTCAATGTAGGATATGATCTAAGTCTTTTTATTAATTATCCTGAAGATGAAGATTTCCTGATATTAAATCCCAATGTGTCTCTTAGGTATTTCTCAGAGGAAGAAAATGCAACCCGTGGTTTTATTGAACCATTCAGGAACGAGAAGAAGGAGGGGACATTAAGATTTTTTGTCCTTGGTGGTTCCACTGCCTATGGTTTTCCCTATGAGAATAATGGCTCTTTCCATCGTATGCTTCAATATAAGTTAAATCAATCTTATCCCGAAAAAAATATTGAGATTATAAATCTCTCTTTAACTGCGATAAATTCATATACGTTACTCGATTTTTCTAAAGAATTAGCAGAACAGAATCCAGATGGTATTCTTATTTATGCAGGACATAATGAGTATTATGGGGCTTTAGGTGTTGGCTCAACAAGCAATGCTGAATTACCCGGAGGATTAAAAAAAGTAAGTATAGGATTTAAGAAATTAAGACTTGGTCAGCAATTGATGAAGTTGTCAGGTCTGTTAAGCAAAAAAGATAAAATCGATCTAAGCACAACCCTGATGGAGCGAATGGTTGCTTCAGGAAAGGAGATAAAAAAAGATTCTCATCTATATAATTTGGGTTTGGAACAATTCAATGATAACATGTCTGAATTGTTATCTGTTTTTCAGGATCAAAAAATTCCTGTTTTTATTGGAACCCTTGTCTCTAATCTAAAAGATCAGAAGCCATTTATTAGTGATTCTATTATAATTAACAATGCAGATTTTTACTATGACAAGGGAAAGGGATTTTTGTTAGCCAATAATTTTGATAGTGCGCAGGTTTGTTTTGTTAAAGCGAAAGATGAGGACATGCTCCGATTTCGCGCACCAGAAGAGATCAATAAAAGTATTGAGATTTTAGCTGAGCAATATGGTGCAATTTTAGTCCCAGTTAAAAATTGTTTTGTAGAACACTCAGAAGGTGGCATTATTGGGAGTGAATTAATACTGGAACATCTACATCCTAATTTGTATGGGTATTATTTAATTGCTGAAAGTTTTTATTTCTCGCTTTTGAATTATTATTCGTTTGCCATTCAAGAGGATTGCCAGAGAAAATTTGATTTTAATAAGTTGCCAATCACTGAAATGGATTCTCTTTTAGGAGCATATACCAACTTAATCTTACGTTCTCAATGGCCTTTTAATGAGGTAATGCCGGAAATCGATGTTACTGGTAAAACAATGCCGGAAATACTTGCTGGTGGATTAGCTGTAAAATCAATTGATTGGAATACTGCTATGGAAAAACTTTATCAATATTACTTAGAGAAGCAGGATTATATTGGCATGCTAAAGGTAATGGAATCTTTAGCTTTGGCTTACCCAAAGAATAATGATTTTTGTCTTAAATCGGGTCAGTTTGCAGAAAACATAAAAGATTATAAAAAAGCATTTACATATTTTAAAGCATCATTTGAGCTTCAACCAGGTATGACTAATCTTGTTTATTGTGTAAAAACAGGAGTTCAGTCAGAAAACTATAAGGCATTGCTTTCAATTTTAAATTCTGAAAATGTTGGACAATTGGATGAAAGATTAATTAAAAAAATGAAGGAGGATCTTTTACTTATAGAAATCTTAGAACAGCAGGTTAATGAAAAACATGGTAATGTCGAATTGTATGAATCCCTTTCAAAATTATATTACAATTTTGGACTCTATTCAAAAACAAAATACTATGTAGATGAATTGTTAAAAATAGAACCAGGTAACAAGGTTGCAACAATTCTTAGAAGCAAGTTAAAAGAATGAAAAAAAGATTGTAATAAATGGAGAATATTTTTCGAATTAATATTAATAAAAGAAACTATTATGAAACAATTGCAGTTTTGTCGGTTGCAATACTCTTTATAGCCTATTATAAGAAAATCCCGGAGTCATATTATTTATATGTATCTGTATTTTTTGTGATAACATTATTTGTTCCGGTATTGATTTTTCCTGTTACATGGGCACTGTTATTTATAGGCAAAGTATTGAGTAATATTGTTCCTTATATAGTACTAACGCTATTCTTCTTCTTAATTCTTACACCCATCGGACTTATTCGATCAGCATTTGGATTCGATTCATTAAAACTTAAACAGTTTAAAAAAGAAGATTCATCTGTTTTTATTGCAAACGAAAGGGATTTAGAGTTTCAAGATATTGTAAAACCTTACTAAAGTTTTTATATGGAGTTTTTGAATGATTTATTTGGATTCCTGAGAACCAGAAAAAAGTTTTGGCTAATACCCTTGATTTTACTTTTGTTATTGCTCGGTTTTATGATTGTAATTTCTTCTGGTTCTGCTTTAGCTCCGTTTATATATTCAATTTTTTAAAAATGAGTGAGCCAATCCTGGGAATATCTTCTTTTTATCACGATAGTGCAGCAGCACTGATTATTGATGGAGAAATAATTGCAGCAGCACAGGAAGAACGTTTTACCAGAATAAAAAATGATTCCTCTTTTCCAAAAAATGCTATCCAATATGTTTTATCTGAAGCCGGAATAAATCTAAAGGAGATAAAACAAATTGTATTTTATGAGAAACCCTTCATCCGTTTTGAACGCTTATTAGAGACATATCATGTATTTGCTCCCAAAGGGATTATTAGTTTCCTAAAAGCAATACCTATATGGAGTAAGGAAAAGATTTTTTTTAAACGATTACTAAGAAATGAACTATCTAAAATAGGGATATCCGGATATCGTATATATTTTTCGGAACATCATATTTCTCATGCTGCAAGTGCATTTTATCCTTCTCCATTCAGAAATGCAGCAATTTTAACATTAGATGGGGTTGGAGAATGGACAACTACAGCAATTTGTAAAGGTGAGGATAATAAAATTAGAATGATAAGAGAATTACATTTCCCTCATTCACTGGGTTTGTTTTATTCAGCATTTACCGCATTCTGTGGATTTAAAGTGAACAGTGGCGAATACAAATTAATGGGTTTGGCTCCTTATGGAGATAATTCGTCGGATAATTATTGGTTCTTTAAAGAAGCCATTCTTAGTAAGATAATAGATATTCGTACGGATGGTTCTTTTTTACTCAACATGCAATATTTTGAATTTGCAACAGGCCTTCAGATGTTTAACACAAAAAAGTGGAGGATCCTGTTTGGGATTGACCCATCGCCATTGAACGCTGTTCAGACCCAGGTTTATGCTGATTTAGCTTTGGCTGTGCAACACATAGTTGAAGACATTATTTTAAAATTAGCTGAAACAGCTCAAATTTTAACACAAGCAGAAAACCTTGTATTATCCGGAGGTGTTGCCTTAAATGGAGTAGTTAATGGGAAATTGTTAAAATCAAACTTATTTAAAAACATCTGGATACAACCAGCAGCAGGTGATGCGGGAGGTGCTGTCGGAGCTGCATTGTGTTTGTACCATTTTTCATCCAACAAACATCGATTTGTTAGTTTAAAGGATGGAATGAAAAACTCGTTATTAGGTCCTTCTTTTACTAACAATCAGGTACAAGCAGTTTTAAAGAAAAATAAAGCAGTATTTGCAGATTATCAGGGGAAAGAGAAAGAACTTATAAATAAGGTTGCCAGATTATTATCAGAAGGAAAAGTTGTAGGGTGTTTTAAAGGGAGAATGGAATATGGCCCTCGTGCATTGGGGGCAAGGTCTATATTAGCAAATCCATGTCAGCAAGAAATGCAACAGGTTTTAAATAAGAGTATAAAGAAAAGAGAAAGTTTTCGTCCGTTTGCTCCAATCGTTTTAGAAGAAGATGTTTCTGAATTTTTTGATATTGATCGGAATTCTCCTTATATGCAGTTTGTTGTACCTGTAAAAAATAAAGAAGAAAGATGCTTGCCGGAAGGATTTTCGAAATGGACAATGCGTGATAAATTAAGCTTTCCAAAAGGAATGTTACCTGCTGTAACTCATGTTGATTATTCAGCACGTTTGCAGACTGTTACTTCAGAACAGAATTCTTTTTTGTATTCACTATTAACGGAGTTTAAATTAACAACGGGTGTTGGAGTATTAATTAATACTAGTTTTAACGAACGGGGAGAACCTATTGTTTGCACTCCAGATGATGCATTTAAAAGTTTTATGAGAACTGAAATGGATATTTTGGTAATTGAAGATTTTTTGCTTTTTAAACATCAACAGATTAGAACTAAAAAAGAATTTGAGATTTCTTTTAATTCTGATTGAGCAGGATGAATTTTTAAAAATAATAATTAATGTTGTTTTAAAATTGTGTTAGAAAAAAGATTAGAAGAAATATTGAGAAATTCAAAGAAAAAAACAACAGGTAAAATAGATTGGCGACTAACTAAATTATTGGAAAGTTTAGTAACAATCTACAATTATTATAAATCATCTTTACATTTTTATTTATTTTAACAGACATTTATAACTGAAAGAAATGAAAAAAATAATATTTTTTGTGTTTGTACTAATTCCTTTGTTGTTTGCAGAGATAACTTATTCTCAGATAAATATTACAAACCTAAAATGCGAATACCTTACAAATCCAATTGGTATTGATTCAGAAAATCCTCGTTTTACATGGCAAATTCATTCTGATATTTCGGGAATTGAACAGAATAGTTTTCGTTTGCTAGTTGGAACTGATTCCGTAGAAGTATCTCAGGGAAAAGGTGATTTCTGGGATTCAGGATTAGTAAATTCTTCAATCGTTTTGACTGAATATAAAGGAAGTGATTTAAAACCTTTTACACGATATTTCTGGAAAGTTGAACTCAATTTTGATAATCAAACAGAAACAGTTTCTTCAAATGTTGCCAGTTTTGAGACTGGTATGGTAAACCAAAATAACTGGAAAGGAAACTGGATTAGTGATACGTATGATTTCAATGTAAAGCCGGCACCTTATTTTAGGAAAGAGTTTTCTGTGGAAAAAAAGGTGAAATCTGCGCGTGTTTACATAGCTGTTGCCGGATTGTATGAATTAACATTAAACGGGGAAAAAGTTGGGGATCACAGATTAGATCCCATGTATACAAGATTTGACAGGCGTAATTTATATGTAACCTATGATGTTACCAATCAATTAAAAAATAAAAATGCAATAGGTGTAGTGCTCGGAAATGGATGGTATAATCATCAATCTACGGCTGTGTGGTATTTTGATAAGGCTCCCTGGCGTGCACGGCCAAAGTTCTGTCTCGATTTAAGGATACTTTATGAAGATGGGACAGAAGAAATTATTAGTAGCGGAGCAGATTGGAAGACAGCATCAAGCCCAATTATTTTAAATAGTATCTATACAGCGGAACATTATGATGCCCGTTTAGAAATACCCGGATGGGATAACCCCGATTTTGATGACAATAAATGGGCAAATGTTATGGTTACGGGTGCCCCGTCAAAAAATATTGTTGCACAGGAAATGGTGCCTATAAGAAATGTTGAAAAGCTCGATGTAAAATCAATGAGGAAATTCAATGACACCACTTATTTATTCGATTTTGGCAGAAATATATCAGGAGTTACAGAGATTAAAGTACAAGGAATAGAAGGGACAAAAATTAGCCTTGTACATGCGGAAAGATTAAAAAAAGATGGACATGTTGATTTAAGCAATATCAATGTGCATTATCGGCCCACAGATGATTCAGATCCTTTTCAAACAGATATTCTTATCCTAAGCGGGGGAAAAGAAGATTCTTTTATGCCTAAATTTAACTATAAAGGTTTTCAGTATGTTGAAGTTATTTCCGATAAACCAATTGAATTATCCGAAGAAAGTTTAACTGCATATTTTATGCATAGTGATGTTAAACAAGTTGGTAATATTAATTCTTCTAATGAAATTTTGAATAAAACCTGGAAGGCAGCAAACAGTTCATATTTATCGAATTTATTTGGGTATCCAACAGATTGCCCGCAAAGAGAGAAGAATGGTTGGACAGGTGATGCGCAGATTAATGTAGAAACCGGATTATATAATTTTGATGCTATCACTGTTTATGAAAAGTGGATGGCCGATCATCGTGACGAGCAACAGCCTAACGGTGTTTTACCAGCAATTATTCCAACAGATGGATGGGGATATCACTGGGCAAATGGGCCTGATTGGACAAGTACAATAGCGATTATTCCCTGGAATGTATATTTGTTTTATGGAGATAAAAAAATATTGGAAGATTGTTATGATAACATAAAATTGTATGTTGATTATATTGATTATAACTGGCCATCCGGAATTACAGATTGGGGATTGGGAGATTGGGTTCCTGTAAAATCTCAAACACCGAAAGAATTTACTTCTACCGCATATTATTATGCTGATGTTTTAATTCTCTCAAAAACTGCAAAGCTTTTAGGCAAAACACAGGATTATGAAATATATTCAGCATTGGCAAAAAAGATAAAAAATGCAGTTAATGAGAAGTACTTAAATAAAGAAACTGGTATTTATGGAAGTGGCCTGCAGACAGAACAGAGTGTGGCTTTATTTTGGGGGCTTGTTCCTGATGAATTGGTTAAAGAAGTCGCAGGCAACCTGGCAAAACGTGTTGAAGCAGATAATTACCATCTTGATGTTGGTTTACTGGGCACAAAAACAATTTTAAATGCATTAAGTGAAAATGGTTATGCGGATGTCGCATACAAAGTTGCTTCGCAGGAAGATTTTCCATCCTGGGGATGGTGGATTGTTAACGGAGCTACAACATTTTATGAAAACTGGCCTTTGGATGCAACCAGTGATATATCGATGAACCACATTATGTTTGGGGAAATAGATGCCTGGTATTATAAAGCTTTAGGAGGTTTGTTTCCTGATGAAAAAAATCCTGGATTTAAAAATGTAATTCTTAAACCTAATTTTGTAAAGGGATTAGATAAGTTTGAAGCAAAACATGAAAGTCCATATGGAACAATAATTTCAAATTGGGAAAGAGTTGGTAAAAAAATTAATTACGAAATTATAATACCATCAGGAAGTACGGCGACACTCGAACTTGAAGCTAATAAAATCAAAGAAGGAGGAAAAGAACCCACTGTAAATAATAGTATTGAATTAACAAAAATTGGCACACAGTTGTATAAAATAAAGCTTAAATCCGGAAAATATGTTTTTGAAATAAGGTAAGGTGAATATAAAGGAAAGAATAAATTCTTGATTGTATTTATTCTTTTTTTGCTGATGTCAAAAATGAACATTTATTTAAAACAGGTTAAAAAAAGACACAAAAATTTACTGTGTCTTTTTTTTGTTTTCAACATTGATTGAAAGACATTTATAGTTTAAGAAACAATAATATTAATCGATTAAAGTTAACTTTTTGAGTGTAAGATGGAGTTCAATATTCTATGAATGATCTATATTTTAGAAATTATTAAAACTTATATTCTATATTTGAAAAATTAAAGTTTATGTCTTTTGTAGCTGCATTTTTAACAAAACGGAAATATAATCGCACAAATATTATACAATAAAGTGCAGATTGTAAATATTTTTGATTCTTAAATTGATTATAATTTAATTTTGTGAGCGAAAAAAACGAAGACAGTAAATATCTTAAGTTACTCAGGTCTGATGAGGGTTTCGAGAAAGTTTTTTTGTTTTATTATACACCTCTTAAGGCCTATGCCTTAACAATTCTTTTTGATAAGGAAGTAGTAAGTGATATTCTACAGGATGTTTTTTCTAATCTCTGGGAAAAAAGAAAAAAACTTCCTGCAGATCTTATGTTATCATCTTATTTATATAAAGCAGTATACAATAGTTGTCTTAATTATATTAAACATCAAAAAGCCAACCTGAATTTTATAAAACAAAAAACGGATGAACAAGAGATTCAATTATTATTACTGGAAAATACTTCATCAAATAATTATCAACCTGATTCTATAAAAATACAGGAAGTAATTACTCAAAGTATAGATAATTTATCCGATCAAACAAAAAGAGTTTTTCTTTTAAGTAGAAAATTTGGATTAAAAAATAAAGAAATAGCATCATTTTTAGATATTTCAATTAAGGCAGTAGAAAAGCATATAAGCAAGGCCCTTAAAGAACTTCGGGAAAAAATAACAAAAGATTATCCAAAATATTTATAAAAAAAAGTGTATTTAATGGTAGGGTAAAAAGGATATGTGTTGTTATATACACGTAAATTTTAATAAATGAATCCAGATTTTTCAGAAGAATATTTCGCTAAGTACTTATCAAGAGAAATTTCTGATCAGGAAAAAAGTGAATTAGTAGATAATTTAAAAAGCAATCCAGATAAGATAAAGGAACTTGCTGACTTCACTAAAATCTGGAATATAGCTGGTTTAGGCAGCGATGAAGAAGAAGCAGGAATAGCTTTCCAGCAAATAATTACAAATAGAGTAAGAGAGCAAATAAAGAACCGCACTAAGAGTGTTATTTCGAATACCATTAAAATTGCAGCTAGCGTTGTAATACTGTTTTCACTTACTTTTAGTTTTATTACAATTAAAAAATTAGATTCTAAGGAGCAAACAATAAATTATATTACTACCTATGTCCCTTATGGAGAAAAAGGGCAGGTAACCCTATCTGATGGGACAGTCGTCTGGTTAAACTCAGGAACAACCTTGAAATACCCTACAAATTATGATGGTGAAAACAGACAGGTGTTTTTAGAAGGAGAGGGGTATTTTGATGTAAAAAAAGATCCGGAACATCCTTTTTTAGTTCATGCAGGCGGGCTAAATATTAAAGCGCTGGGAACAGAGTTTAATGTTACTTGTTATAATGAAGATGATGAAATAAATACTACTCTCATAGAAGGGGAAGTGAGAATTGTTGGCAGTTCAGAAATTCTTTTGAAGAAAGAGATTAACCTAAAACCCAATGAATCCGCTAATTTCTCCAAGAATAAAAATAAAGTTACACTAACAAAAGTACAGGAACAAGAGATACTTCCAATAGAAGAAAATTTAGGCCTGAAACCAGTAAGCGATGACCTGAAAAAAATTGAAAAAATTGTACCTCATATTGAGTCCATCACATCCTGGAAATACAACCAGTTAATTTTTGATCACGAAACCTTACCCGAAATGGTTAAAAAGATGGAGCGCTGGTATGGCCTTAAAATTATACTGAAGGGGGATATTAATAATAATGATATTTACTCGGGTAAATTTATTTATAATGAACCTATTGATCAGGTTCTTGATATTTTAAGCAGAACGACTAACATAAAATACGATATAAAGAAAAAAATTGTAACGATTTGGTTCTCGGAATAAGGGCCAACACTAACTGAATAAATATACTAACTAACACTTTTTTGCCTATGGAAAAAGACTGACCTAAACAAAAAAGAAAACGGAAGATGCGCTAACACCCTCCGTTACTTTTAAAATCTACAAAAGCAGACTTTAATTAATTATTAACTTTTATTTTCAAAATCATGAGAAAGGTAAACTATTTATGTTTCTTGACAAAGAAACGTCTAAAAAAATTATTGCTAATTATGAAACTAACTATGTTATTATTTTTTGTAGGTATTGGATATACATTTGGTTCTGTATATAGCCAGGATGCAAAAATCAATGTTGATGTAAAACAAGGCACCATCGTGGATGTTTTTGATCAGATTGAGAATCAAAGTCAGTATAAAATCTTTTATAAGGTTAATGATATTGACTTAAAAAAACGAGTGAATGTTTCTGCTCAAAATGAATCGGTTAAAAATATTCTAAATGCTGCATTGTCAGAAGTAGAAGCATCTTTTGATGTAGTTGAAAAAATAATTGTTGTTAAATCTGTTGCAAATTCACAAGAGATAACAATTAAAGGAACCGTAAAAGATGCTGAAGGAAATTCTTTACCAGGTGTTAATATTATAGAGAAAGGTACTACTAATGGAACAGTAACTGATCTTGATGGAGCTTATACCATATCAGTTTCTTCTGCTGATGCTGTGTTAAGTTTCTCTTTTATTGGATATCTGACAGAAGATATTTCAGTTGCCGGACAAACAACGTTAGATATTACCCTGGTTGAAGATATTCAATCTTTAGAAGAAGTTGTTGTTGTAGGTTACGGTGTACAGAAAAAAAGTGTTGTAACCGGTTCTATTTCCAGTGTAGATTCAGAAGCTTTGAAAAATTCTTCTATCTCAAGGGCTGAGCAAGCATTACAAGGTAAAACTTCTGGTGTTCAGGTGCTTTCAAATTCAGGAGCTCCGGGGGCTGGTATGAATATTCGTATTCGTGGATATGGTTCAAACCTTTCTTCTGAACCTATTTATATTGTTAATGGAACAAAAGTTCAAGATTTAAGCTCAATTGATCCCAACGATATTTCAAACATTGAAATATTAAAAGACGCAGCTTCTGCAGCTATCTACGGTGCTGAAGGTGCAAACGGTGTTGTTTTGGTTACTACAAAATCAGGCGAGGTTGGAACAAGCAAAATAACTTATGAATATCAACATACAATGTCGTCTTTGGCGCGTAAAGTTGATGTACTAAATGCTGCTGATTATAAAACATACATGACGGAGGCTGGAACATTACCAACATCTGCATTAAGTGATCCTTATGATACAGACTGGCAGGATGAGATTTTTGAACCATCTCCAACCCAAAAACATTATTTGTCGTTTACCAATGGTAATGATAAAGGTTCGTTTTTACTTTCTGCATCTTACCTGGATCAAGATGGTGTTGTAGCTGGTCAAAAAGATAAGTATCAACGTTATTCTTTAATGTTTAACTCAGAATATAAATTAAAGGATTGGGTAAAGGTAGGACATTACATTACCTTAACAAAAACTAATTTGAAAGCAGTTTCTGAGAACAGTGAATATACATCTGTTATTACCAGTGCGTTAATGCTAGATCCATTAACTCCGGTTAATTATGAAAATGATAGCGAAATACCAGCAACTGTTGTATCTGGAATAAGTTCAGGTAATAATTATCTTAAAAATGAAGATGGAAAATATTATGGTGTTTCTCAATATGTATCAAGTACTGCAAACCCATTTGTAACAAGAGATGCAACTTATCCGGAAAGTGAAAACAATAACCTGTTTGGTAATGTTTTTATGGAATTAACGCCTATTAAAGGACTTACATTTACCAGTAGATTTGGTGGAAGAATAGTTGGTTATCGTTCTCATTTATACGAACCAGTATATTATTACGATGCAACAACGAATAACCTGGCATCAAGTGTAGAAGAAATACAAAGGACAACTAATTATTGGCAATGGGAAAATTTTGCTATCTATAACAAAGCATTTGGAAATCATAATGTTACTTTACTTGCAGGTATGTCTGCTTCAGAAAACAGATTGTATTATTTAGAAGCTAGTGGTAGTACATTAACTACAGATAGCCAGAATTATGACGATTTGGATTTTCTTTCAGCAAACCCTTCCGATGACGTTAGTAGTTATAGAATGTATACCACAAAGGCATCATATTTTGGACGTCTTAATTATGAGTATGATAACAAATATTTACTTCAGGGAAGTTTACGTAGGGATGGTGCTGGTTCAGATGTGTTGCCTACTGATACACGCTGGGGTATTTTTCCTGCTGTATCTGCAGGTTGGGTTATTTCAAGAGAATCATTCTTTCCGCAAAATACCCCTATTACATTCGTGAAAATTCGTGGTAGCTGGGGGCAAAATGGTAGTTTATCTAACCTGGAATACCTTCAGTATGAATATGCAGCACCACTTGTATCATCGGGTACATACCCTTATTACGAGACATCTACGGATGCGTCTTTTGGAACTGCTACTGCACCTGCAAACTTAAGTAACCCATCATTAAAGTGGGAAACAAGTGAACAAACTGATATAGGATTAGAAATAAGGGCCGATAATGATAGAATTTCTTTCACAATGGATTATTATGTTAAGAAAACAAAGGATCTTTTAACGGATGGTACCCCTTCACTTATTGCAGGGAATGATGCAACAACTGTAAATGCCGGAAACGTAGAAAATAGAGGATTTGAATTTGACTTAAGCTATAGAAATTTTATTGGAGATTTGAGTTATAACATGAGTGCAAACTTAGCAACTTTACATAACGAGGTTACTTATATGAACCCCAATCAGCCTTATTTAACAGGTGCTTCTATCAACCTTGAAACAGCAACACGTTTTGATATTGGAAATCCAATCTGGTATTTTTATGGTTATAAAACAGACGGTATTGATCCTGCTACCGGTAATCCATTGTATATAAATGCTGATGGAGAAACAGTTACAACTGTTTCATCTGAAGATAAAACTTATATCGGTAGTGGTATCCCCAAAATTATGTATGGGTTTAATCTTGATTTTGGATACAAAGGATTTGATTTTAAAGCATTCCTTCAGGGTGCAGCAGGTCACGATGTAATGTTAGGTATGGTAAGGACAGACAGGCTTAACTTCAACAAACTGCAAATTTATTTTGACGATCGTTGGACAGCTACCAATACCGATGCTACTATGCCGGCTGCTACAACAGAATCTAATGCATGGCACAGTGATTTGATGATTTTTGACGGTGATTATTTAAAAATAAAACAAATTCAACTTGGTTATACACTTCCTGGTGAGTTAACTAAGCAATTGAAAATATCAAATCTAAGAATATACACATCTATAGAAAACCTGGCAACATTTACAAAGTATCCGGGAGTTGATCCTGAAGTAGGCTCTACATCAGTAAATAGTTTAGGTATTGATAGGGGTATGTATCCATTTGTAAGATCCGTATTGTTCGGTGCTTCTATCTCATTTTAATAATTTAAAAAAATAAGATAATGAAAACAGCAAAATATAAAATTTCAAAAGTATTTATTTTATTGTTATTGTTTACTCTGGGATGCTCAGAAGACTTCCTGGATTATAGTCAAAGAGGGGTTCAAACAACGGATTCTTTTTACGAAACAGACGACCAGGTATTTGAAGCGCTAATGGCTGTATTTGATGAATGGCAAGGAAGTATGGGGTTTCAATATTTATATACACACCAGGCTTTAGCCGATGAATCTTATGCCGGTGGTGGTTCTCGCGGTGATAATAGTGGAATATTGGAAGAGCTTAATGAATATCGATTTACAGCAACAACTTCATCTATAAGGGGCTATTATTCCTGGATGTATAACTGTATTAACAGGTCGAACCTGGTTGTAGATTATACAGAGCCCGATACAGATAACAAAGCAATGTTTGTTGGGATGGCTAAAGCTTTAAGGGCTTATGCATATTTCTTTTTAACAAACATGTGGGGAGAGGTTCCACTTGTCCTTCATGAAGTATCTCCGGATGAGTATAGCCAACCAAGAACTGCAATGTCTGAAATAAATGCGCAAATTGTTCAGGATCTTACCGATGCGATCGCTGCACTTCCTGTTCGAAGTGAAATTACAACTGAATATTCTCAGTTAATAACAAAAGGTGCAGCACAGGCAATGTTAGGAAAACATTATTTATTTCAGGAGAATTATTCTGCAGCCGCATCAGTTTTTCAGGATATTATTGATTCTGAAGAATATGATTTGTACCCCGATTTTTCAAAGGTATTAAGAAAAGAAGCAGAACATGGTGTTGAATCAGTTTTTGAATTAACCTTTGTTAATACTATGAACTATTCCAGTATCTTTGGAGCAGAATCAGGCCAAGGTGGCTGGGTTGTTATGAATGGTTTTCGTCCTGAATATTTAACCTATAGTTTATATGGTGCATTGGATCTATTCTCTTATGGTTGGGGGTTTATCAATCCACATAAAGAATTATATGATGCATTTGTTGATGCAGGTGATAATGTGCGTTTGAGTTCAACTATTATTGGTCCTGATGAATTGGCAGCTTTAGGAGGAACATATCTGACTCCAGCTGGTTTTGTGCCTTATGGATGTGATGGTTATCTTGATCTCAAATATCAAGCATATTTGTCTGATGGTAGTGGAGCTGATGGATGGACACAGTTTTCAAATGTAGGGCCTAACGTACGTATGATTCGTTATGCTGATGTTCTTTTAATGGCTTCAGAAGCTTACAATCGTTCAGGCAATGATACAAAAGCTCTTGAGTATATCAATATGGTAAGGGATAGAGTAGAATTAGGAGCTCTTTCTTCAACAGGAGATGATCTTTTTGAAGATATTAAGACAGAAAGAAGACTGGAACTCGCATTAGAGTGTGAGCGTTATCTTGATTTACAACGCTGGGGAGATGCTTACGAAGCGTTAAAGGATCAAGGTAAACAAGTGCCAAATGGTTCTGGTGGATATTATGAACCAGCAGGTGCAGGTTATGAACAAAATAAAAACGAATTGTTACCTATTCCTGAATATGAGATGACTGTTAATACAGAAATGACTCAGAATCCAGGGTACTAATAATGCTGAAAAGATTAATCTTATCGGTTAATGTGTCAAAATAACACATTTTATTAGATAAGATTAATCTTTTTTATTTAATTTGTATTTATGATTATGAATTATTAATACAAATACCAACTTGAGACATGAAAAAATTATTGCTACCCATATTAGGATTTCTCCTTTTATCAAACTTTATCCATGCACAACAAGCATTATTTGGCGGTCAGCAAATAATCTCTCCTGAAGTAAAAGATGATAATACAGTTGTTTTTAGAGTTTTTGCCCCAGATGCAAAGTCTGTAAAAATAACTGGAGACTGGATGCCTTCAGAAGGTTTCTCTGCCGCATCAAAAGAGATGATAAAAAAAGATAGTGTTTGGATGTATACAACTGAAGCGTTATCTCCTGAATTATACAGCTATTCTTTTTTTGTCGATGGTTTTAAAACAACAGATCCCAATAATCCTTTTCTTATTCGCGATGTAGCTTCAGTTACAAATATATTTATTGTTGGAGGCGGCCGCGCTGATTTGTATAAAGTAAATGATATACCACATGGAAGTGTAACGAAGAGATGGTATGATTCTCCTGGCAACGGAATGGATAGGAGATTGACCATTTATACTCCTCCGGGATATGAATCAGGTAATGAAAAATACCCGGTTCTATATCTTTTACATGGTGCTGGAGGAGATGAAGAAGCATGGCCTTCTTTAGGACGTGCAACCCAGATTCTTGATAACTTAATTGCTCAAGGAAAAGCAAAACCAATGATTGTGGTTATGCCCAATGGAAATGTAATTCAGGATGCAGCTCCAGGCGAAGGTAATACAGGCTATTATAAACCAGAATTTATGGTTCCTAAAACAATGGATGGGACTTATGAATATACCTTTATTGATATTATAAAGTTTGTTGAAAGTAATTATCGTGTTAAAACAGATAAAGCAAACCGCGCTATAGCCGGTCTTTCCATGGGTGGTTTTCATACATTACACATTTCAAGGTATTATGAAAATAAATTTGATTATGTAGGATTATTTTCTGCTGCAATTATGCCTCGCGATGATGCAACAGGTAAAGTATATAAAGACTTTGATGCGACCCTGAAAAAACAAATGGATAATGGATATAAAGTTTACTGGATTGGAATCGGTAAAGATGACTTCTTATACGATGCCAATAAGGAATATAGAGCAAAACTTGATTCCATAGGTATGAAATATAGCTATACAGAAACAGATGGAGGACATATCTGGAGGAACTGGAGAATTTACCTGTCAGAATATGTGCCGTTGTTATTTAAATAGGAAACTATTTTGAACAGGCTCTATTTGTTTTAATTTTTTTAGGGGCTTACAGTAGACTACTAACACTTAATGCTTAACAGGTATTTTATATTGTCCGGTAATCCGGTTTGGCAACCGGAATTAGAAGAAGAATAGAAAATAATTTTGACTAAAATACTATAAGATGAAACTCCATAATTAGATGATGATGATTATCCTGTTGTGATAAGTTTCATTAACTATTAAAAACTTTAATTATTAACATATGAAATCAATATTTATTTTTTTTCTATCTGCGTGTACATTATTTAAATTAAGTGCGCAAAACGAAGTTAAACATTTGCCTACATTTGATGTACACGTTCATGTTTCAAAAGTAAGGCCTAACTCTGGATCATTATGTCCATGGTTTTTAACAAGTATGCCGGGTTTTGATCCGAATGAGGAACTAGGGGCCAGGGCTTTTATGAGCGCAGATTGTCTGGATCCTCTTCCAGCTGCAAAAGATGATGAAGAATTAAAAAATGAAATAGTACGACGTATCAAAGATATGAATATGACGATGGTTGCTTTTGGTGATCCGGTTGTTATGAGAAGTTGGATGAGTGCTGTTCCTGAAGGTAGGATTATTCCAGGTATCGGTATTGGTGATCTTACTGTAGAACAATTTCGTGATTCTTTAGAAAGTGGTTTTTATAAAGTAATGTCTGAGATAGCACCTCAGTATCAGGGAATGTCTCCAAGCGATATGTCTCTCGATCCATATTTCGCAGTTGCAGAAGAATTAAATATTCCTGCCGGTATACACATGGGGACAGGTGGAAATGGTATGGCAAATATTACAAATTCTAAGTATAGAGCTTCTTTAGGGGATCCTTTTTTGCTTGAAGATCTTTTAGCCCGTCACCCAAAACTTAAAATTTATGTTCAACATGCAGGATATCCATTGGCAGAACATATGATTGCTTTAATGGGAGCACACGCTTATGTGTATGTTGATATATCGGGTATGATTTGGAGTTATCCGTTAGACGATGTCCATGCTTATATTAAAAGATTAGTTCAAGCTGGTTTCGGTAAACGTATCATGTATGGTACAGATTTTATGACGTGGCCTCGAATGATTGAAACTTCCATGGGAGTAATTGAACACGCACAATATTTATCAGAAGATCAAAAAAGGGATATACTTTTTAATAATGCAGCTCGCTTCTTTAGATTAGATAAGAGCAGTTTTGACTGGCCGGAAGAAAATTAAGGGGGTTATTAATTAAAATGAGAGAGTCTAAAAGTTAATTTAGAAGACATCTCGGCTTCGCTTGATAAGACGTTAATTTATAAAAAATGTCAGTTCGGGCGAAGTCGGGAACTCTTTCGTTAAAACATAGTTTTTTTAGAGAACCTCATTAACTAAAAATAAAAAATATGAAAAAACAAATATTTCTTTCTTTTATGTTAATCCTCGGATTAAGCACATATGTTAATGCACAGGATAAAAAAGAGGTAACACGTTTACCCGTTTTTGACATCCATGTTCATGCCATGAAAGTAACACCTGGTGGATTATCAGCACCATTATGTCCATGGTTTCTATCCAGTATGCCGGGAGCTGATCCTAATGATGAAGGAGCTCCAGCAATTTTTAACGATGATTGTCTGGATCCGTTAATGCCTGCAACAAGTGATGAAGAGTTGCAGGAAGAAATCGTTAAGCGTATCAATGATTTAAATATGACCATGGTTGCTTTTGGTGATGCTGAAGTATTACACAACTGGGTTAATGCAGCTCCAAAAGGAAGAATTATTCCTGGTATTGCTGTTAGTAATGCAAAAACTATGACTGTTGAGGCTTTCCGTGATTCATTAAGTAATGGTTTCTATAAAGTAATGGCAGAGGTAGCTCCTCAGTACCAGGGAATGTCTCCAAGCGATCCATCTCTGGATCCTTATTTTGCCGTTGCAGAGGAGTTAAATATACCTGTAGGTATTCATATGGGAACAGGTGGCAATGGAATGGCTAACCTTACACGTCCCGATTTTAGGGCATCATTAGGAAATCCATTACTTTTAGAAGACTTGTTAGCCCGTCATCCTAAAATGAAAATATGGGTGATGCATTCCGGGTATCCATTAGCAGAAGAAATGATTGCTCTTATGGGAGCCCATGCATATGTGTATGTTGATATCTCTGGAATGATTTGGAGTTATCCACTGGATGAGATTCATGCTTATATTAAAAAATTAGTCCAGGCAGGATTCGAAAAGAGAATTATGTATGGGACAGATTTTATTGTATGGCCAAGAATGTTTGAAACATCCATGGGCGTTATCGAACATGCACAATATTTATCAGAGGAACAGAAAAGAGATATTCTTTTTAACAATGCAGTACGTTTCCTTCGTTTAGATGAAAGCCAGTTTGATTGGCCTGAATAAGTAAATTATTTAGAAACAGAATTTTAATTACAAATAACTATATGATGAAAAGAAAACTTAATATCGGTATTTTGCTTTTAGTATTGAGTATGTATTCTTTCGCCCAGACCTCAGATAAAGTTACACACTTGCCGATTATTGATATGCACGTCCATGTATTTAAGATAGGTAATTCTATTGTTCCCAGTCAACCTATGTGCCCCTGGTACCTAAGTGATATGCCCGGAGCAGATCCAAATGATGATATGGAAAGTGTGTATTCATTTATGAGTGGGGATTGTCTGGATCCTTGGATGCCAGCTACAAGTGATGAAGAATTAAAAAATGAGATTGTTAAAAGGATCACAGAAAAGAATATTACTATGGTCGCCTTTGGCGATGCGGACGTAATAAGAAGTTGGATGAAAGAAGTTCCGGAAGGACGTATTATTCCCGGTATCAGTTCGGATAACCTTACCGTTGAACAATTCCGTGACTCACTGGAAAGTGGTTTCTATAAATATATGTCCGAAGTGGCACCACAATACCAGGGTATGTCTCCGAGTGATATGTCACTGGATCCCTATTTTGCAGTTGCCGAGGAGTTGAATATTCCGGCAGGAATTCATATGGGAACTGGGGGTAACGGAATGACAAATATTACCAATGACAAGTACCGGGCTTCCCTTGGTGATCCCTTTTTGCTGGAAGATCTACTGGCCCGTCATCCCAAGTTAAAAATCTGTGTTCAGCATGCAGGTTATCCGATGATTGAGCACATGATTGCTTTGATGGGAGCAAATGCTTATGTTTATGTTGATATTTCCGGGATGATTTTTAGTTATCCTTTGGATGATGTCCATGAATACATAAAAAGGCTGGTAAGGGCAGGTTTTGGAAAACGCATTATGTACGGCACCGACTTTTTTTCGTATCCGCGTATGATTGAAGGTTCAATGGGTGTAATCGAACATGCCCAATATCTTGGAGAAGATCAAAAACGGGACATATTATTTAATAATGCTGCACGGTTTTTCAGATTGGATGAAAGTCACTTTGATTGGCCAAAAGAATAATTAAATGAGGCAATTTAGTTTTAATAGCAATAGTCTTTTTTATATGATTAGTTATAAGTCCGGGAAAATATAACCTGGGCTTATAACTTTTTTTTTTAGAATTATCACTTTTTTAAATAACCAATATAAATCAAAATGAAAAAAAGCGTATATCTAGTATTTATTCTAATGTCAATTATGGTTGGGTCAAATGCCCAGGAATTGGCAAATTTTATGGGACAAGCTCCTATTATTTCACCAGAAATAGGTGAAAAAACAGTAACATTTAGAATTTCAGCACCAGAAGCAAAACTTGTAAGACTTTATGGTTCATGGATGGCTGATTACAGTTCTTCAATTAATATGATGAAGGATGAAAAAGGTTTATGGTCTGTGAGTGTTCCTACTCCTTCTCCAGAACTTTACACGTATAATTTTATTGTTGATGGATTAGTAGTAAACGATGTCAATAATATTTTTATGCAAAGGGATGGAACCCGATACTTAAGTGTTTTGCTTGTTCCGGGAGAATTAACAGAAAATTATTATGAAGCAAACGAACATGGTAATTTATCTAAAGTATGGTATGATTCACCAACCATAGGTACAAAACGAAGAATGTTTGTTTATACACCATATGGTTACGAAACCAGTGGTAAAGATTATCCTGTACTTTATCTTTTACACGGTGGCGGTGGTGATGAAGATGCATGGAGTACCATGGGACGTGCTCGTCAAATCCTTGATAATCTTATCGAAAAAGGATTAGCAAAACCAATGATTTGCGTTATGCCTAACGGAAACGCAGGGCAACAAGCGGCGAAAACTCAATTATTAGAAGAAAAAACATACGATCGTAACGATCCTGCTTATGCTGATTTATATGTAAAAAGTATTGTTAAAGATATTATCCCTTATATTGAAAGTCATTACCGAGTAATTGCAAAACCAGAAGCAAGAGCTGTATCAGGTCTTTCAATGGGTGGTGGACATACATTAAGAGTGACAACCTTGTTTCCTGAAACATTTGATTATATCTGCCCATTAAGTATTGGCGTTCGTGGCGATGCTGCAGATATTGACAAACAATTACAGGCTGTGAAAAAAGGAGATTATAAATTGTACTGGTTTGGATGTGGTTCATCTGATTTCCTTTGGGAAATAGCTAAAGATTTAGATGCTGCATTAACCCGTAACGGAATGGAGCATACTTTTTATGTTACCGATGGAGGGCATACCTGGGCAAACTGGAGGAAATATTTGAATACATATGCTCAATTGTTGTTCAAATAGTAAATACTCTGATTAAATTTTTATAGATACATATTAAAATAAAAACAGATGAAAAAATATATATATTCAATTATTGCCTTGTTTCTTTTTTCTGGTGCTTTTGCACAGGAACTTAGTAATTTTATGGGACGGGAACCTATTGTTTCTCCTGAAATTGGAGAAAACAATGTAACTTTTCGTTTTTCAGCCCCTTATGCTGACACAGTTAGAATATCCGGTGGATTTGGACCAAAAGTGAAAATAGAAACACAATTTGGAACCATGGAAGCCCCTGGTACACTAGATCTCACAAAAGATGAAAAAGGTATTTGGTCAATAACATTACCACTTCCTGAACCAGAACTTTATACCTATAGTTTTATCGTTGATGGTGTTAGTGTAAATGATCCGAATAATATTTTTATGCAACGAGACGGTACACGATACTTAAGTGTTCTTTTGGTGCCAGGAAAAGTAACAGAGAATTATTATGAAGCAAATGAGCGGGGAAATTTAAACCAGGTATGGTACGATTCTCCAACTTTAGGAATGAAGCGCCGTTTGTTTGTTTATACGCCTTATGGATATGCTGATGACAGCAAAACAAAATATCCTGTGCTCTATTTATTACACGGTGCAGGTGGTGACGAAGATGCTTGGAGTACGATGGGACGAGCTTGTCAGATTCTTGATAACCTAATTGAAAAAGGACTTGCTAAACCAATGCTTTGTGTAATGCCTAACGGAAATCCAAACCAGGTTGCTGCAAGAACTTTAATGATAGAAGAAAAACCGATGGATCGTGAAGCATACATGAATAATTCATATCCAAAAAGTATCGTAGAAGATATAATTCCTTTTATTGAAAAAACATACCGTGTAGATCCAAGACCAAAATCTCGCGCAATTGCTGGTCTATCTATGGGTGGCGGACATACCATAACAACTAGTTTGATGTATCCAGGTGTTTTCGATTACATCTGTCCTTTGAGTGCGGCTTACGGCCTTGGACGAGGTTGAAGATGCTGAAGCGCAAAGAAAGGAAACAGAAAAGAAATTTCTGGCATTGAAAAAAGAAGGTTATAAATTGTACTTCTTAGCATGCGGTAACTCTGATTTCCTTTTCGAAGGATCAAATTCCTTAGATAAGATGCTTACTGATAACGGAATGAAACATACATACTTTGTAACAGAAGGTGGTCATACTTGGGCAAATTGAGAGAGTTTACCTAAATACATTTGCTCCTAAATTGTTTAAATAATTATTTTATATGAAAGCAATATTTACAACAGTATTTTTTATGTCTGCCAAATTCTTGAAATAAAAAGGAGATAAATATGGCAGAGCAGATTGCAATTTGGAATTATAGCACTACACTTCACAAAATAAGAATTGCAATATCATGATTAAAACTGTTGTAAATTGCTTCATTAAAAAAGCATACATACTAAAAATATACTAAGAATGCAGATAAAACTAAAAAAAGTAATAAGTGAACTAATTCTTTAGATAGTGTTGTGCGTATTACAATTATGTTAACAGAACTACAAAACCTTAAACATGAGAAAAGAAAAGATATTTTTAATGTTATTCTGGATTTTACCAACTTTTTGTTAATGCGCAGTCTCAGGAAAGACAGAATATCATTTCTCCCGAATTAACTCTTGAAGATAAAGTAACATTTAGATTATTTGCACCTGATGCAACAGATGTTAAACTTGTTGGCAACTGGATGGAAAATCCGTTTGCAGGAGAGAAAATGACAAAAGACAATGCAGGTGTCTGGTCGTATACAACTAGTCCGTTAAAAGAAGATCTTTATCAATATACATATTTAGTAAATGGGGTTACAGCTATTGATCCGGGAAATGTAAAAGTTTGTAGGGATGGCAGCCGATATACGAATTATTTTATTCTGCCCGGCAACATCTCAAATTATTATGAGATGAAGGATGTTCCTCATGGTTACACTTTCTAAAGTGTGGGTATGATTCTCCTGTACTTAATATGAAACGCAGAATGTATGTTTATACACCTGCAGGGTATGAAAAAGATACTGAGAAATATCCTGTTCTTTATTTGTTACATGGCTCAGGTGGGGATGAAGATGCCTGGACTTCTGTTGGAACAGCAGTTAATATTCTCGATAATCTGATTGCAGAAGGAAAAGCAAAACCAATGATAGTTGTAATGCCGAATGGAAATTTCAATCAAAGTGTTTCTTCGAATATTGAACCCTGGAGTAGAAGTGATTTTATGGCTGAATATTATTCGAATGCCGGAAGATTTGAAGAAAGTCTTTTAAAAGATATAATTCCTTTTGTTGAAGATAATTACCGAACATTTTCAGATGCTGAAAATCGGGCTGTTGCGGGTCTCTCAATGGGAGGAGGCCAGGCTACATATGTAGGGCTTACAAATGCAGATAAATTTAAATGGATAGGTTCTTTTAGTGGAGCATTCGTTGTTTGGCCAAATGCGAGGCCAGAACCTAATATCAATGATTTGGATATGGACGCTGTGGAAAACATAGTTTTTCCTGATTTAGATGCTTCTGTAAACTCAAAATTGAA